>CALAVF010000298.1 GCA_937892315.1 uncultured Prevotellaceae bacterium
TTCCCTACACGACGCTCTTCCGATCTGATTTGCCTTGGTTCGGCAGAGACCAGTCTCCCATGCGTATGCCTTCACCGTCAGGAAGTCGTTTTCCTCTAAATACGCTAATGCCATCTGCCGACGTTCCTCCACCGTGGTGGTCACCTTCGTAATCGTCGCCGTGCCCACCCGTTCGAAAGTCACATCCTTACGCAGCCGACGAAGCCAAGCCGCATCGGGCAAGAAGTTGATGCCCTTCACCTGCACATCCCTCGTGTTATACCGTGCCCCCTTCTTCTTCACCCGCTCAGCCTTCACCCCGTCTTTCATGCCCAACGCCAAATCGAACGTACCCAGTCGGTCAATCTTCACCGCATGACCATTCGCCAGATAATCACTCAGCACATCGGCAAACTCAATGAAAACACTCTCGATGGCCGTGCGGCTCAGCCGAGTCACATTTGCCATCAAACTCACAATCGTATCATACGGAATCGTCGCACCATGAAACACCGCCGGATAAACCTTCCGTTCGCCAGTCTTCTGCATATCTGGCATCTCTCTAAAAACGAACTTCATATCTCAAACATATTTTAAGTAATTAACAATCAACAAACTGCACCCACGCCAAGCATTCACCCCTCCTTCCCCTCACATCCACAAAGATTCCCCACCCTAATCTCCCAACTCCTCTCGCCCGCATCCATTATCATCCGTTGCCTGTTTCCCCAAATGCAAAGGTAGGCATTCCTACACAAATAAACAAGTGTTTTCATCAAAAAACACAACTTATGGTTACAAAAACATAACTTATGTGTTCACAACCATAACTTATACTTTCAAAACCATAACCTATGTTTTAAGATAATCATTCGCTTTATAAAGCGACAGACATCCGCCACAGCATTTTGAGAACACCAGCCACAGAAGATTATAGATACGGGGCACACATCGTTGTCGAGATGAGCGACCACAATTTACGGAGAATAAGCATAATTTCTTTGCATTTTTCCCTTACAAAATGACAGTTTTATTTGGAGAAGTAAATACAAATGACTAACTTTGCAACCAATTGTTGGACAAAAGATGAAACTATTTCAGAAATTAAAACAAATGTCGTTACGCTTCAAGACCAGCCTTGCCGTCATCGTGACTGCGGCAGTGCTGGTGGAGGTGACATCGGCTGTGCAATATTGGTTTGCCCGCGAAGGCATCCGCAAGGAGGTGGAGCGCCGTGCAGAAAGCGAACTGAAGGTGAAGAACCTGGAGATTCAAAAGGTGATGACAGCAGTGGAGGTTGCAGTGCGGAATATGGCATGGTCGGTAGAGCAGCATCTGGCACGTCCCGACTCGATGTATAGCATCACACAGAAACTGCTGAAGGACAACGAGGTGATTGTGGGCAGCGCCGTTGCTTTTGAGCCTTATTACTATCAGGACAAAGGCAGACAGTTCTCACCTTATTCATATAAGGATTTCGCCCTCAAAAAAGGAGATGCGGAGGCACCCATCATCAGCAAGCAACTGGGCACTGACCAGTACGACTATCACACGATGGAATGGTACACCGCTCCGAAAGAATCGGGACAAGGGCACTGGAGCGAGCCCTACTTTGACGAAGGAGGCGGTGAGATGATGATGTCCACCTATTCGCTGCCCATCCGTGACGAGCGGGGGAGCATCATTGCCATCTTCACTGCCGATGTGTCGCTTGACTGGCTCAGCGACATCATCAATGCCCACCACATTTATCCGTCGTCATACAACCTGATGATTTCACGCACAGGTCAACTGATGGCTTGCCCCGTGGAGAGCCTCGTGATGCGTAACACCATCCAGGAACTGACCGAAGGGATGGAAGACACCACCGTGAGGAACATCAATCAGCACATGATGGATGGCGTCAGCGGACAAGCCACCGTGAGGGACGACCGGGGGAGGAAGAATTATGTGTTCTACGCTCCCATCGAGGGGGGCACGGGATGGTCGATGGCTGTGGTGTGTGCTGACGAGGAGATTTATTATGGTCTCCGACAGGTGGCGTTCAACTTGTTGCTGATGATGCTGTTGGGCATGGGACTGCTGGGATATATCATCTACCGAGCAGCACGGAGTGCCCGCCGTCTGGCGGATGTGAACGCTGAGAAGGAACGCATCGGCAGCGAACTGCGTATTGCGAGTGGTATCCAGATGGCGATGCTGCCCAAGATTTTTCCTCCTTACCCCGACCGTGACGACATCGACATCTTCGGCCAGTTGACGCCTGCCAAGGAAGTGGGCGGCGACCTGTATGACTTCTACATCCGCGACGAAAAACTGTTTTTCTGCATTGGCGACGTGAGCGGCAAGGGTGTGCCGGCATCGCTGGTCATGGCGGTGACTCGGAGTTTGTTCCGCACGGTGTCGGCACATGAAAGTATGCCCGACCGTATCGTCTCTACTCTGAACGACGCGATGGCGGAGGATAACGAGGCTAACATGTTTGTGACGCTTTTTGTGGGTGTGTTTGACTTGCCGACGGGTCGGCTGCGTTACTGCAATGCGGGGCATGACGCTCCGCTGATTATCTGCAAGGGGGTGGAACTGCTGCCTGTGGATGCCAACATCCCTGTGGGTCTGATGCAGGGGTGGAAATATACGACTCAAGAAACTTTCATCGCTCCTCAAACCACGTTGTTCCTCTACACAGACGGACTGACGGAGGCAGAAAATATCGAGCATCAACTGTTTGGCGAACAACGTATCATGGACGTTGCCCATCAGGCTCTTGCCCATCAGACAAGTGCATCGGAGCCCATCATCCAGATGATGACGGAGGCTGTACATGCGTTTGTGGGCGAGGCTGAACAAAGCGACGACCTGACCATGCTTGCCGTCCGATACACCAAACAACAACTGGATGTCCGATTCAAGCGGAGCATCACCCTGTCGAACGACGTGCAGGAGGTGCCCCAACTGGCACAATTTGTGGAGGAGATCGGAA
>CALAVF010000299.1 GCA_937892315.1 uncultured Prevotellaceae bacterium
GTACCCCGTGCTCTATCTTCAGCACGGCTGGGGGGAGGACGAGACGGCTTGGAGCAACCAGGGTCACGCCAACCTCATCATGGACAACCTCATCGCCGAGGGCAAGTGCAAGCCCTTCATCATCGTGATGACCTACGGCATGACCAACGAACTCCGTTGGGGTCGCATGAACGAGTTCGACTGGACACAGTTCCAGCAGGTGCTGATGGACGAACTGGTGCCCTACGTGGACAGCCACTTCCGCACCCTCGCCAATCGTGACAACCGTGCGATGGCAGGACTTTCGATGGGCGGCATGGAAACTCGCATGGCAACGCTGGCACGTCCACAGGTGTTTGGCTATTGGGGCTTGTTCAGCGGAGGCACCTACGCACCTGCCGACCTCGAAGGCAAGCAGACACCCAAACTCATCTTCACCTCTTGTGGCTCGAAGGAGAACCCCGACGGAGTGACGAAGTCTGTCGAGTCGCTGAAGGCGGCAGGCTTCAACGCCGCATCCTACGTGTCTGAAGGCACTGCCCACGAGTTCCTCACTTGGCGACGCAGCCTCAAGGAGATGGCACCGCTGCTCTTCAAATAATCCGAGAAAAAAGACCAAGACAGGCACTCCCCCAGCCAGTCATCGACTTTATTCGTACCGTTGTATCACCCCAAATGAAAACCTGTATGAAAAAAATCCTCATCTCTCTCCCACTGCTTGCGTCCTCGCTCATGCTTTCCGCCCAAGAGTCGCCCCTGATGGGGTGGAGTTCATGGAACACATTCGGATTCCAGATTAGCGACCAGATGATCCGCGAACAGGCGGATGCCATGCTCACTTCAGGACTGAAGGACGCTGGTTACACATATATCAATATAGATGACGGCTACTTCGGAGGTCGTGACGAGGATGGCAACCTGCTCATCCACCCGACCCGCTTCCCCAACGGTATGCGTCCCGTGGTGGAGTATATCCATTCGAAGGGCTTGAAGGCTGGCATCTACAGCGATGGCGGTCAGAACACTTGTGCCAGTTATTTCGGTGGCGACACCATCGGCGTGGGTGTCGGATTGATGGGGCACGACATGGCCGACTGCCGCCTCTTCTTTCACGACCTCGACTTCGACTTCATCAAGATTGACTTCTGTGGCGGCTCGCCTTATCACAACAAGGACAAGCGTAAACTGTCGGAACGCATTCGCTACACAGACATCTACAATGCCATCAAGGCTGCCGGCAAACCTGGCGTGTTTATCAACATCTGCCGTTGGGACTATCCTGGCACATGGGTGGACAAGGTGGCTGGCTCGTGGCGTACCACCCACGACATTGCTTGCAACTGGAAGAACGTGGCAGACATCATTCAGCAGAACCTCTACCTTTCTGCATACGCCAGCAAGGGACACTACAACGACATGGACATGCTCGAAGTGGGACGTGGGCTTTCCGTGGAGGAAGACAAGACGCATTTCGCCCTGTGGTGCATCATGAACAGCCCGCTGCTCGTGGGATGCGACATGAAGAAAGTGGCTCCCGAGGCACTCGCGCTGATGGCAAACAAGCGGCTCATCGCCCTCAATCAGGATAAACTTTACCTGCAAGCCTACCCTGCACAGAAGATTCAAGGCTGTTTTGTGCTGGTGAAGGACATCGAGACACTTTACGGCAAGAAACGCGCCGTGGCGATTTACAACCCTGCCGACGAGGATGTGCAGAACGTGCAACTGGCACTTTCCGACATTGACTTGGCGGGCAAGGCGACCGTCATCGACCTCTATACAGGCGAGGAGGTGAAGAAAGCCGTAGCGAAAGGCTACTTGGTGGTGAAGACCATCCCTGCCCATGGCACCGCCATCTATACCGTTGAGGCTGAAACCCGTCTCGACCGCATCATCTACGAAGCCGAATCTGCCTACAATCCTTCCTATCAGGAACTGGAGAACAACCAGTTTGCTGGCACTGGCATTTATGCACACGATGACAACTGTCGTTCGGGCATGAAAGCCACATGGGTAGGCGGCAACGAGGACAACAACCTCCAGTTCCGCCATGTTTACAGCAGCGACGGCGGCACCAAGCAACTCACCATCGCCTACCTTTCGGGCGATGACCGCAAGGTGACTGTCGAGGTGAACGGCAAACGCATCGAGAAACTGACCTGCAACTCTGGCGGCTACGACAAGGTGGGCACTGCCACAATCAGCATCCCGCTGCAAAAGGGCAACAACACCATCACCCTCCGCAACAACCGTTCTTACATGCCCGACATCGACTACATCAGCGTGAAGTAATCTCCGAAGGTTGCAATCCCGACCTGACGGACATGCTGATAGAGCATCTTCATATAGCCCCGCAAGGGGCTTTTTTTGTGCCTTTCCCCGCAGCGTTCTTAAAACTAAACTTAGATTTTATAAAATCAAACTTAAATTTACAAAAATTCAACTTAAATTTATATA
>CALAVF010000300.1 GCA_937892315.1 uncultured Prevotellaceae bacterium
CTACGTTCGGGACGTAGGGGTCGCGGGTTCGAGTCACGTCATCCCGACCTAGTACACACGGCATAGCGTCAGTTCAATGTGACACGCTGTGCCGTGATGTTTTCTTTGAGGAAAAGGCTGGCGGATTCACGGAATTTGGTGGTGGATTCGCTGGTGAGGTATTGGGTGGTGCCGCCTTGTGTGAGTCGTTGGTTCATTTCTGGATGGCGATGGAGGTAATCTTCGAGGCTGGCGGCAATGTACTGCCCCTGCGGGATAAGCGTGATGCCTTCTGGTGTGTAGCGATGAATTTTGGGTAGGAGCAGGGGAAAATGGGTACATCCGAGGATAATGGTGTCAATGAGGGGGTCTTGGGCAAGGAGTTTGTCAAGAGAATCCTTGACGAAGTAGTCGGCTCCTATTTTGTCAAATTCGCCACATTCTACCAACGGAACCCACATGGGACATGCTTGCCCGATGACGGTACACTGGGGATAGAGTTTGGCGATTTCCAGTTTGTAAGACTCTGACTTGATGGTGCCTTCTGTAGCGAGCACACCGATGTGTCCTGTGTGGGACATCTGCCCCACCACTTCAGCCGTGGGGCGGATGACTCCAAGCACCCGGTGGTCGGGGGCGGCAGTGGGGAGGTAGTTTTGCTGGATGGAACGCAAGGCTTTGGCAGAGGCAGTGTTGCAACCCAAAATGACGAGGGGACATCCGAACTCGAAGAGTTTCTTGACGGCTTGCAAGGTGAACTCATACACCACGTCGAACGAGCGCGTGCCGTAAGGGGCACGTGCATTGTCGCCGAGGTAGATGTAGTCATATTGTGGCAAGCGGTTGCGGATGCCTTCAAGAATGGTCAAACCTCCATAGCCAGAGTCGAAAATGCCGATGGGTCCCATTTACTTGATGCCGAGTTGGGTCAACACGGCGTCGGTGCAGTTTTCTGCCTCACCTTCACCGCTGATATATGGGTAGGCATTGGCGTCGGTGTTGAGCACATAGGCATAGTTGTGGCTCTTGCCGACGGCATTGATGGCATCTTTCAGTTTGTTATGGAGAGGTGCCATCAGTTCTGCTTCGGCTTGGGTGAGGAGTTCCTGTGCCTCTTTCTTGAACTGTATACTCTGCTCCATCAATTGCTGCAGTTCCTTCTGACGCTTGAGCATGATGTTTTCGGGGAAAGACTTCTGACCGTCGATGTATTCTGCAAACTTTTTGGAGAAGTCCTGCTCGGCACGTGTCATCTCTTGGTCATAGGTGTTTTTCAACTCTTCGAGGCTCTTCATGGCCTGCTGATACTCAGGCATGGCATGGAGCACGTCGTTGTAAGAGAGGTAGCCGAAGTGCTGTGCCTGGATGATGACTTGCTTGGGTATCTCTGTGGAAACAGAAGGCACTGTTTCTTGTGCTGACAGAAAGCCGGCACAAGCAAATAGTGCTATCAAGGTGTATATGTACTTCATACGTGTTTCATTACTTTGCACCAACCTTCGCTTTTACTTGGTCGGTGATGTCGTTTGCTCCACTGCCGATGAAGGCAATACCTGCAGCAGGGAGAATATAGGTGTATGAACCTGCGGCTCCCACTTCTTCTACTGCCTTCATGATTTTCTCCTGAATCTCACTCATCTTGGTCTGATAGACTTTCTGCAACTCTTGCTCGCTGGTCTGACCAAACTGCTGGTACTCCTCGTATGCTTTCTGCAGTTCCTGCTCACGGTAGGTGCGGAGCGTTTCAGAGAGGGTTGCTTTCTCCTTGTCGTAGGCATCAGCCTTGGCTTGAATGTCGCTCTGCTTACGCTGCAACTCGTCCTGGAATTGCTTCTGCAGGTTCTGGATTTCTGTCTGAAGTGCTGCAGTTTCGGGCATACCCTGAGCCACAGCGTCAATGTTTACGTGTCCAATCTTTTGTGCGAACATGGTCATTGGCAGTGCCAAGAGCATCGCAAAAATAATCTTTTTCATTTTGTTTAAATCTGTTTATTGATGGTTAATTTGTTTTGATGATAAGGGGGTTAGTTGGCATAACCAAGTTTCTGCAACACCTCTTCGCTAATGTCAATTTTAGGTGACGCAAAAATGATGTTGCCACCAGAGGCACGGTCAAGCACCAGTTGATAACCTTTCTGGTCGCTGATGTCCTTGACAGCATTGTAAATCTCGTCCTGTATCGGTGCGAGAAGGCTTTGGCGTTTTTTGTAGAGTTCTCCTTCGCTGCCAAAGTATTTTTTCTTCAGGTCGCTTGCCTCTTTTTCCTTTGCCATGATGGCTTCTTCGGCTTTCGTCTTTTGAGCATCAGAAAGGAATACCGATTCAGATTGGTATTTCTTGTAGAGCGTTTCTGCTTCGTTGAGGAGAGCGGTTACTTCACCTTCCCACTTCTTGGAAACCTGGTTGAGTTGTTCGTTGGCACGTTCGTAGGCTGGTACATTTTTGAGGATGTACTCCATGTCCACGAGGGCGAACTTCTGTGCATGGGCAGCCGTTGAAGCCACAAGCACCATAAGGGTTAAAAGATACTTTTTCATTGCTTTTTTCATTGATTCTTTGTTTAGAACTCTTGGCCGAGCACGAAGTGGAATTGGCTTCCGCTATATCGGCTAGAACCATTGATATTGTCGAAACCGTATGCCCAGTCGATACCCATCATGCCGACCATTGGAAGGAAGATGCGGACACCGACACCGGCAGAGCGCTTCATGTCAAAGGGGTTAAACTGTTTCACTTCAGACCACGTGTTACCACCTTCTACAAATGCCAGTGCGTAGATGTTGGTTGAGCCGTTGAGCATTAGCGGGTAACGAAGTTCCAAGGTCATGCGGTCGTAAGCATAGCCATAGCCATTGATTCCCTGAGTGAGTGCTCCGTTGTCGTAACCACGCAGACCGATGGTCTCAGAGTAGTAGGTGTAGGAGTAGCCCGACATACCGTCACCGCCCATATAGAAGGTTCCGAATGGAGATTTCTTGTATTTGTTATAGTGTCCGAGGATACCGAAGTCGAAACGAGTCATCAGCACAAAACATTTGTTGGCTCCTGACAGCGGGGTATAGAACTTGGAGTTGAACTTCCACTTGTGGTATTCAATCCAACGGTGTTTGCGACTGATGTCGTTTTGGTAGTTGGCGTTGTAGTAGTCTGTTGCCATGTGTTCGTAATCCACGTTATCGAAGAGCGAGTAAGGCGGAGTGAATGACACGGACGCACTGATGTCAGAACCGCTTCGTGGGAAGATGGGGTTGTCGATCGAGCGGCGAGTCAGGTTGAGTGTCAGGTTGATATCGTTACAGTTACCGTTTTGAATGATGAAATATTCCCAGTCTTTCATCATGTAGCGTGTGTAACCGAGTGTTGCCATAAAGTTGAAACGATTGTCAGGCCATGTGAGGTGCTTACCAAAGCCGACGCTCAAGCCGAACAGTTCGATGTACTTATCTGGGTCGTAGTAACTGGAGTAGTTGTTGTAGTAACTGCTATTGTAGTTGCCGACACCATAGAGCATGGAGTAATAGTTGTTGTAGTAGGCACTATTGTAATAACTGCTACTGATGTCCGTCTGACGTGAGAAGAACGCACTGACAGACAACTGGTTAGGACGTTTTCTGCCAAACCAGGGGTCAAGGAAGGAAATGCTGTAAGATTGGTAGTAAGAGCCATTGGTCGAAGCACTGATTTCAAACTCCTGACCATCGCCTTGAGGGATGATGCCTCGGTGGTTGCGGTTCTTGCCGATGAGGTTACGCATGGAGAAGTTGGTGAATTTCAGGCCCACCTTTCCGATGATACCCGTCTGTCACACGCCCAGCGAGACCCCCCTATCGT
>CALAVF010000301.1 GCA_937892315.1 uncultured Prevotellaceae bacterium
GCGACCACCGAGATCTACACTCTTTCCCTACACGACGCTCTTCCGATCTCCTCTTCTGATGGCAACTTGCTGTAAACGTGCGGGATAGGCTTATATACCACCTTCTTCACCCCCTTGCTCTTCAGCCACTCGTTCATCTCCTCAAACACCTTCAGCACCTTGGCAGCCGTACACCTTTCGCTCATGATGAGCCCTCCGTATGTCAGCCCTTGATGTGAGTAGAACACCTCTTGGCAGACGTTGGCAGGCATCATCGCATACAACTTCCCCTTCAGATAAAACATCAGCGAGCCGTCCACGAATCTATCTGCGTGATAATCCATGTACCCTCGCTTCATCAGGAAAGTGCCGTTTTTGCTTTTCTCCACAAAGGCATCCCATTCCGCCTGTCTGTCTGTTGTGTATCTAACGATGTCGAACATACTTCAGGAAATCTTCATACTCGTAGATATAGTCTTCTAAATCAAAGAGTTCGCTTGCCAACACCATACACACTGCACCACTCGAAAAGTCGTCCAGAGTCCTCCAGGTGTTCGGCTTGATGAGCAACCCCTGCCACGGATGATTCAGCAGCACCGTCTCTCTTTCCTCCCCATTGTCCAGCGTCACTGTGAAACTGCCACTCATTGCCACCACCAACTGATAGAGGTTCTTGTGGGCATGTCCCCCACGGCTCTCGCCGCCAGGCACGTCGTAGGTCCAATACACCCTCTTGATGTCGAATGGCACATTCTTCATCTGCTCAGCCACCGTCAGATTCCCACGAGGGTCTGTTATCTTGGGCAATTCAATCAATTCATAATCAAGCGTTTTCATTCTCAATCCTCTTTTTACATTCTTCCATCAGCCACTTCGGCGTGCTTGTTGCACCGCAGATGCCCACACTCTTCACCCCCTCAAACCACTGGAAATCAATTTCCGATGGGTCGTCAATCATATAGGTGTGCGGATTCACAGACAGGCACTCATTGTACAGCACCTTCCCATTCGAACTTTTCTTGCCACACACAAACAGAATCACATCATGTTTTTCGGCAAAGTTGCGGATGTTCGGGATGCGGTTTGCCACCCGTCGGCAGATGGTGTCGAAGTAGTGGAACTGTGCCCCATCCTTCATGTTCTGTTCGATGTAGCCCACAATCTCTCGGAACCCTTCCAGCGATTTTGTCGTTTGAGAAAACAGTTGGATGTCATGGCTGAAATCCAGCCTCTTCGCATCCTCCAGATTCTCAATCACGATAGCCGTGCCGTCCGTCTGACCCACCAGCCCCACCACTTCGGCGTGGCCATTCTTTCCGTAGATGACGATTTGTCCGCCTTCTTCGTAAGCCTTTCGGATGCGTTTCTGCAAGTTCAGCACCACAGGACACGTGGCATCTATCAGGCTGATATTCTGTTCTTTCGCCTTCTGATAGGTGAGGGGAGGCTCCCCATGAGCCCTGAGCAACATCTTTGTGTTCCTCAGCGTGTTGAGGTCAGCATGTCCCACCGTCATCAGCCCCATCTTCTTCAGCCTCTCCACCTCACGCCCATTGTGTACAATGTCGCCCAGACAGTAGAGGGACTCGCTCTTTGCCAGTTCCTCCTCCGCCTTTCGGATGGCAGTCGTCACCCCAAAGCAGAATCCCGAACCCTCGTCAATCTCTATCAGCATATCTTGTCTTGCGTGCAGCGACATTGTCGCTGCTTTTTTTATTGAACTCTCTCCTTAAACCTCTCCAGCAGCCACGCACTCTGCTCCTCTCTCGTCAGTTCCGAATTGTCCAGCACAATGGCATCCTCCGCCTGTCTCAGCGGAGCCACCTCTCTGTGCGAGTCGATGTAATCTCTCTCCTCCACATTTTTCAGAATCTCCTCATAATTCAGAGCGTCCTTCTCCTCCTGTGTCTGAGCCTTGCCCATCAGTTCATCATAGCGACGTTGAGCCCTCACGCGAGCCGAAGCCGTCACAAACACCTTCAGTTCCGCCTGTGGGAACACTGCCGTGCCGATGTCTCTGCCGTCCATCACGATGCCCTTTTCCTTACCCATCGCCTGCTGCTGTTCCGTCAGCAACGCCCTCACGAACGGCAATGCCGCAATCGGGCTGACGCGGTTGCTCACCGCCATCTGGCGGATTTCGTCCTCCACCTTCTCCCCGTTCAGGTAGGTGTCAGGGCGACCCGTCTCTGGATTGAACTTGAAGCCAATCTGGATCTTTCCTGCATCAATTGCCTCCTTCAATTCCTCCTCCTTGATGCCCTCGTCGGGGAACATTCCGTTCCGCATGGCAAACAGCGTCACGGCACGATACATCGCACCCGTGTCCACATACACATAGCCAATCTCCTTTGCCAATTGTTTCGCCATCGTGCTCTTTCCGCAACTCGAATGGCCATCTATCGCAATGATAATTTTCTTCATAATGAAAAACCTGCATTGATGATTACCGAAGATGCAGCCACATGGTACTTGCCGTAAGCCACACCCACCTTGAATTTCTTTACATTCAGTCCTGCACCGATGCTGAACCCTGCCCAATGGCTGCTGTCTGCCACCTTCATCTCGTGGGCACGGCGGAAGTTGTAGCCCAATCCCACCCACGTGTTCTTCGACGGCAGGATGTCCACACCCAACACAAAGTGCTGGATGAACTTCACATCGTCCCAGTGCGTCACGTCGTCAGCCGTCAGCGAGATTCGCAGCGGAGCGTTGGCAAAGTCCTTGCTCAAGCCGAACGCCAGATTGAATGGCAGTGATTCGCGATCGCCGTCGTCGTAGAGCGACGTGATTTGACCACCCAAGTTCCTGCCCACCGCCGAGAACGAGAAGCCACGCTCTTCGTCGAAGTAGTTCAGTGCCAAGTCCGCACCCAGTGCCGTGCTCGAAAACTCTGCATAGTTGCTCAGCAGCACCTTCGCCGTGATGGCGCCGCTCCAACGGTCGCTCAGCAGGTAGGAGTACGACGCCTGAAAGTTCAGGTCGTTCGCCTTGAAACTGCCCACCACATTGCCCGTCTCGTCCGTCTCGTCCATCGTGCCATACGTCAGCACTTGAGCACCCACGCCCAGCGTGCCCCGTTCGCCAATCGCCTTCACGAAGCCCGCCGACATCAGATTGCTCGAGTTGATGTAGGAGTTATATCCCAGCAGGATGCTCTTGTCCGACACATTGGTCAGCATCGCCGCGTTTGTCCACATCATGCTGGCATCGTCCTCCACAATGCTCACATTCGCACCGCCCAAGGCAGCCGAGTGGGCACTCACAGGGATGTTCAGAAACTGATACCCCACCTTGCCGTCTTGTGCCTTCGTTGTCGCCGCCACAAGCAGGAATGCCAACAAGAAAAATGTCCTATTTAAGTGTCTCATAATAAGCGTCCAATAACTTTTTGGCTGCC
>CALAVF010000302.1 GCA_937892315.1 uncultured Prevotellaceae bacterium
TTGCTTTTCTGAACGTTGCAGATTTCTGAAAAGTCTTGCTTCGAGTAGCTTCCGCCGATAGGATAGTAGTAGGAACGGCGGTCGATAGTAAAGCGAGCCTTAACTGGGTATTCTGTCACATCTGAAAAACACACTTTTTTGTTTTGTATTGTGCTCACTTATCCGTGCGTTGGCTCCACCGAAGGTGCATACGCACCATAACATTATTTATTTTCTTTTTCGTTCGACAAAACAAGTAAAAAAGTTTTTTTTCCTTGCTTTTGTGCTCACTTATCCGTACCATTGGCTCCGCCGAAATTACTCACGTTCGACAATAAAAATGAAAAAAAACACTTTTCATTTTGTATTGTGCTCACTTAATCGTAACTTTGTACCCAAATGTCAAAAAAATCATTGAATGGAAAAGAAAAATTTTAAGAGAACGACGGTGACGGCGGCTTTGCCGTATGCGAATGGGCCTGTACACATTGGGCACTTGGCTGGTGTGTATGTGCCGGCTGATATTTATGTGAGATACCTGCGGCTGAAGGGCAGGGAGGTGATGTTTGTGTGTGGCAGCGATGAGCACGGTGTGCCTGTGACGATTCGTGCGAAGAAGGAGGGATGCACGGTGCAGGATGTGGTGGACAGATACCACGGCATCATCAAGAAGTCTTTTGCTGACTTCGGCATCAGTTTCGACATCTACAGCCGCACGACGAGCAAGACGCACCATCAGTTTGCGGCTGACTTCTTCCGCACGCTCTACGACAAGGGCAAGTTTGTGGAACTGACTTCTGAGCAGTTCTACGACGAGGAGACGAAGCAGTTCCTCACCGACCGCAACATCAAGGGTGAATGTCCTCGCTGCCACAATGAGGGGGCGTATGGTGACCAATGTGAGAAGTGCGGTGCTACCCTTTCGCCCGAGGAACTGATTAACCCCGTGAATGCCATCAACGGCAATCCGTTGGTGAAGCGGGCAACGACGCACTGGTATCTGCCGCTGGATCAATACCAGGAGTGGCTGGAAGAGTGGATTCTGAAGGAGCATACGGAGTGGCGTAGCAATGTGTATGGCCAGTGCAAGAGTTGGCTGGATGGCGGCTTGAAACCTCGTGCCGTGACGCGTGACCTCGACTGGGGCATCCCTGTGCCAGTGGAAGGAGCGGAAGGGAAGGTGCTGTATGTGTGGTTTGATGCGCCTATCGGCTACATCAGCAACACGAAGGAACTCTGTGAGCAAGAGCCTGAGAAGTGGGGCACCTGGCAGAAGTGGTGGCAAGACCCTGAGAGCCGTCTGGTTCACTTCATCGGCAAGGACAATATCGTCTTCCACTGCATCGTCTTCCCTGCCATGCTGAAGGCACATGGCGACTACGTTTTGGCTGACAACGTGCCTGCCAACGAGTTTCTGAATCTGGAAGGCAACAAGATTTCTACATCGAAGAATTATGCCGTTTGGCTCAACGAATATCTGGAGGAACTGCCGAATCGTCAGGACGAACTGCGTTATGTGCTCACAGCCAATGCTCCAGAAACGAAGGACAATGACTTCACTTGGGCTGATTTTCAGGCACGTTGCAACAATGAGTTGGTGGCTGTGTATGGCAACTTTGTGAACCGTGCCTTACAACTCACGCAGAAATATTATGACGGCATCGTGCCAGCGTGTGGAGAACTGACCGATACCGACAAGGCGGCACTGGCAGAGTTTGCCGACGTGAAAAACAAGGTGGAGGCACTCATCGAGGGCTTCAAGTTCCGCGAGGCACAGAAAGAGGCGATGAACTTGGCACGCATCGGTAACAAGTACATTGCCGACGAAGAGCCTTGGAAGGTGATTAAGACTGACCCAGAGCGTGTGAAGACCATCATCTATATTTCCTTGCAACTGACTGCCAATCTGGCAATTGCCTTTGAGCCGTTCTTGCCTTTCTCATCGGCAAAACTCCGTGAGATGATTGCCATGGACACGCTCAACTGGGAAGACCTGGGCAAGACCGACCTGCTGCCAGCAGGCAAGCAACTGGGCAAGCCAAGTTTGCTGTTCTCGAAGATTGAAGACGAGACGATTAAGCAGCAGACGGACAAACTCGAAGCGACCATCAAGGCGAATGAGGCAGCGAATGCGGAGGTGGCTCCTGTGAAGGATACGATTGCCTTTGATGACTTTGGCAAGTTGGACATCCGTGTGGCAACTGTGCTGGAGTGTGAGCGTGTGCCCAAGATGAAGAAACTGCTGAAGTTCAAGTTGGACGACGGCACACCGAAGGGTCGCACCATCGTGAGCGGCATTGCTCAGTGGTATGAGCCTGAGCAGTTGGTGGGCAAGCAGGTGCTCTTCATTGCCAACTTGGCTCCACGTGAGTTCAAGAACGGACTGGTCAGCGAGGGTATGATTCTCTCGGCTGAAAACTGGGACGGAAGCATCAGCGTGACGACGGTGGAAAAGCCCGTGAAGGGTGGAAGTCTGGTGTGTTGATAAAGACCCCCTTCGGTTCCCTCTGTTGAGGGGGGAAGAGCCATTCGGGGAGTGTGAAGAATGATATGTAAAGTATTGATAGCATGTACAGTGCTGGTGATTGGAGCCGTGGCATTCTGGTGTTGCAGCCGTTGGGATGTTTGGTTCCATAATCCGGAGGAAGGGGCGTATCAGGCTCCGAATGTGCCCACACGGGTGCTGCTGACATTTGGTGATGCAGACGGGATGAGCCGCAATCTGAGTTGGATGTGCGGCGATGAAGTGCGTAGTGCATCTGTGGAACTGGTGGATGTGGAAGGCGGACGGACCGAGCATGTGGATGTTGCGGGTGAGGTGTTTGAGTCGCGTGCAGGCAAGGCGGCATATTATGTGGCACGCCTGCGTGACCTGAAGCCTGGGCATTATTACCGTTACCGTGTGTGGACGGGTGATGAGGCCTCCGAATGGTACACCTTCTTTGTGCAGGATGCCTCCAAGGGTGATGTCTCGTTTCTCTACATGGGTGACATTCAGGACAGCATCGGCGGCATCGCCAACCAGTTGCTGAGAGCAGCCTTCAGACGGAATCCCGATGCCGAGTTCTTCGTGTGTGGTGGAGACTTGACGGAGCGACCGACTGATGCTTATTGGGGCGAGACCTTCGAGAGTCTTGACTCGGTGGGGCAGACGGTGCCTGTGCTGACGGTGACGGGCAATCACGACTATCTGAAAGGGGTGCTGATGAAGTTGGAACGCCGCTTCTCGTTGGTGCATTCCTACTTTCTCGACTCGATGGTGGGTGAGAATCAGGTGTTTACCGTGTGCTATAAGGATTTGCAACTTTTCTGTTTGGATAGCAACCGCGAACTGCCGTATCTGTGGGAGCAGCGTAAGTGGCTGGAAGAACAATTGCAGGCGAGTCGGGCAAAGTGGAAGATTGTGGTGCTGCACCATCCGCTCTATTCCATCAAGGGAAGCATGAACAACCTGATTCAGCGGTGGATGTTCGACGGACTCATCAGAGAGCATGGTGTGGATGTGGTGCTGCAAGGACATGAACACGCATACGCACGCATGACTCATCATGAGGCAGACAGCACAGCGACCACACCTGTTTATACGGTGAGCCATTGTTCCCCCAAGAACTATCGCATTGAGTTCAACGAGCGTTTTGACAAGTTCGGTTCGGGCAGCCGGTATTACCAGAAGGTGCGGACAAGTGGCGACACGCTCTTCCTGTCGGCTACGGATGCCCATACAGGGACGTGTTACGATTCGCTTTTTATCGTCAAGAAGAAAGAGGAGACTCGCTTGGTGGATTGTGGAAAGGAGATTCCGGAGGTCATCACCTTTACGCCAAACCCCAACAGCAAAAAGGATGCCGCCTTTGCCGAACGCATCAGAGCCTATAAACAAAGACGCAATATCAAATAACCATCAAACAACGACACAATGAGACGCATACAGTTGCAAAAGTCTTTTCTCTCAAGCCCCATTGCGTTTATCTGCAATTTGGTGCTGGTATATATCGTGTATGGCATCTGTCGCCTTGCCTATCTGTTGGAAAACTGGTCGGTGCTCTCCGAAGGTTTTGACACGCTCTCTTTCTGGGAAGCCTTCAAGGGGTGCTGGATGTTTGACACCTCTGCCATTCTCTACACGAATGTGCTGTATGCCATTTTGATGCTCATCCCCCTGCATTGGAAAGAAAAAGATGGATGGCAGTTGATGGCCAAATGGGTGTATGTGGTGGTGAACGCTGTGTGTGTGGTCGCCAATCTTGTAGATGCTGTCTATTTCCAATATACGGGTCGCAGAACCACTTCTTCCGTCTTTCAGGAGTTCAGCCATGAGGGAAACATTGGCGATGTGATGGGTGTGGAATTGTTGCGTCATTGGTATCTGGTGTTGGTGGGTGTTGTGTTGATTGCAGGGCTGATTGTCTTGTATGCGAGACCCAAAGGTGAGTTTCACCTACGCATGTTGAAAGACAAACTCCTGTACTATCTCATTCAGTTGGTTTGCTTCGGCTTGTATATCCCCATTACCGTTGCCGGTATGCGTGGAGGTGCCACAACGGCAGTGCGTCCCATCACCATCAGCAATGCCAATCAGTATGTGAATAGACCGGCGGAGGCGGCATTGATTCTCAACACACCGTTTTCGATGATTCGTACCATCAACAAGAATGTGTTTGCCGACCCTCTGTATTTTTCCCGTGAAGAACTGGACACCATCTATAGCCCCATTCATCAACCGGCAGACAGTGTGATGACGCTGCCTGACAGTGTGATGGTGGCGACGGGCGACCTCGGCATGAGGAAAAAGAATGTGGTGGTGTTCATCATGGAGAGTTACGGGAAAGAGTATATCGGTGCTTACAATCAACACTTGGATGGGGGAACCTATAAGGGTTATGCTCCTTTCACCGATTCCCTCATCAGTCGTTCGCTGACGTTTGACTATTCTTTTGCCAACGGCAGAAAGAGTATCGATGGTATGCCTTCCATTTTGTCCAGCATTCCACGTTTTATCGAGCCATTCTTCCTGATGCCTGCCTCCATGAATGAAGTGAGCGGATTGGCTGGCGAGTTAGGAAAAGTGGGTTATGAATCGGCATTCTTCCACGGGGCAGAAAATGGCTCGATGGGTTTTGAGGCATTTGCCAAGGCGACGGGTTACCAGAAGTATCTTGGCAGGACAGAATACAACCAAGACAAGCGTTTCAATGGCGATAAGGATTTTGACGGCATGTGGGCCATCTGGGACGAGGAGTTCTTGCAGTTCTATGCCTTGAAGATGGGTGAGATGAAGGAGCCTTTCATCACGTCGGTTTTCACGGCAAGTTCACATCATCCGTATGTGGTGCCAGAGCGTTACAAGGACATCTACAAAGATGAGCCAGGCGATGATAACATCATGCACAAGTGTATCCGATATGTGGATCATGCCTTGCGTCTCTTCTTCGAAACGGCAGAGAAACAGCCGTGGTACAAGAACACCATCTTTGTGCTCACCGCCGACCATACGAATTTGACTTCTCGACCAGAGTACCAGACCGAACTGGGTGTGTGCAGTGTTCCTCTGTTGATTTTTGACCCTTCGGGCGAGATTCGTCCTGAACGTCGTCATTGTATTGCTCAGCAAATTGACATCATGCCGACCATTTTGGGCTATCTCAGATATGACAAGCCATACGTCGCTTTCGGTCAAGACCTGTTCAGCACAGCCGACGAAGATACGTGGGCTGTGACGAACAACAACGGATTGTACCACTATGTGAAAGGTGATTATGTGCTGCTTTTCACGGAGAGCGGGCAGACCAAAGCCATTTATAACTATAAGGAGGATTGGTTCCTGAAGAAAAACCTCTTGGGTAAGACCGGACAGGTGGAGAAGCAGATGGAGCGAGAGGTGAAGGGACTGATTCAGTCGTACATGGAACGCATGACCGAAGACCGCCTGACGATGAAGACTTCTAAATAAATCCTATCGTGTATGAAAGAGCGTAACCACGCTTTCGACCTCTTGTGCGGACTCTGCATCTTGCGTATGATCATGCTTCATGTGATTAGCATGTGTGGCTATCGTAGTGAGTTCTGGTTTGCCAAAGTGATGGCATGGTCGTTCTTTTTCATGTCCTTCTTTTTCTTCAAGGCGGGCTATTTCAATAAGGGTGTTTCAGGGAAGACTTTGCCCTATCTCAAGGACAGAATCAAGCGTTTGTTGGTTCCCTATTTCGTGTGGGGAGCGATTGGCAGCATCATCTTTTTCTCTTTCCTGTTCATCTTCCCTGATGATTTCCAACAGTATTACAAGATTCTTCGATGGCAGCACTTGTGGGAAGAGAGCCATTTCTGGGGGAATCCTCCCGTATGGTTTTTGTTCTCCTTCTTCATGGCGTATGTCGCGGTACACTTTATCAACAAGGTGAAGTATCTGCCTTGGATATCCGTCATCTTCCCCTTCATCAGTTATTATCTATGGACGCAGCACAATCCTCTTTGGATGAGTCTCGACAATGTGTTCATGGGCGTGTTCTTCTTCTATTTGGGGAGAGGATGGCGATGGCTGCAACGTCGAGTGCCCAAAGGGTGGCTTGTCTTGTTGAGTGTCTTGCTGATTGTAGAATTTGTGGTAGGCAATCGGTGGTGGCATGGCGAGTATGATATGAGTCTGAACAAGTTTGTCCAGCATCCTTGGGGGGCAGGTGTCAACACCGTGTGTGCTTTGGTCGGCATTTCGGGACTTTTGTTGGCTTTGCCACTGAGGCGAGTGCCAGTTATTGGCTATATAGGTAAACATTCCATGGTCTATTTTGTGGCACATTATCCACTCATTTTCCTCTATTGTTTCACACATCGGGTGTTTCACCACACCGTGGCACATCACTGGGAGGATTTCATCCTGATGATGGCATTTGTGCTCATCACCTGCACATGGTTGGTGCCTTACGTGGAAAAAAGATCCTACTTGAGTGGCAGATATAAGAAAAAAGAAGTATATTTGCAACCATGAAAGAGCGTAACCATACATTCGATTTTCTCTGCGGCATCTGTATCATCCGTATGATATGTCTGCACACCATCACCTTCTGTGGCCACAAAGGTGATGACTGGTGGAAGGTCGTGATGGCCTGGTCATTCTTCTTCATGTGTTTCTTCTTCTTCAAGGCAGGGTATTTCAACAAGACGGTCTCAGGCAACACGAAGGCCTACGTGATAGACAAGGCGAAACGCTTGCTGATTCCATATGTGGTGTGGGGTACCATCGGTTTTATCATCTACTGCATCTACCTTCCTTTTGAGATAGACCGTTATCACCATCCCATTGAGCCGATGGAATGGAGCCACTTGTGGCAGACAAGTTCCTTCTGGGGCAATGAGCCCGTTTGGTTCCTGTTCTCGTTCTTTTCTGCCTACGTGTTGGTGCATTTCATCAAGAAGATACACATTGTCAAGCCCATCTCGGTTTTCCAGACGGTGGTGATACTTGCCTGTCCCTTCATCAGTTATTGGATGTGGACGCTGGACAATCCGCTTCCCATGAGTCTCAGCAATGTGTTCATGGGTGTGTTCTTCTTCAATCTGGGACGTACATGGCACTGGCTGATTGACCGCATGGGACGAAATGTCACACTCATTGTTTCTTCATTCTTAATCGTGGCTTTCATCGTGCTCAACATCGTGTGGCACGGCGAGTATGCCATGAGCACCAACCTCTTCCGTGGCAATCCGTGGGCAGCCTTCTTCAACACCATGATCATTCTGATTGGCCTGTCTGGATTCCTCATCAAGTTGCCACTCAAGCGTGTGCCTGTTGTCAATTACATCGGACAGCACTCCATGGTCTATTTCGTTGCCCATTATCCACTCTTGCAGTTTTACCGATTCACTCATATCTCCTTTGGTCATAGCATCTATGGTCATTGGGACGATTTCATTGTCCTGCTCGTCTTCGTGTTCTCCATCTGCACGTGGCTGGTTCCGTATGTGGAGCGAGTGCCGTGGCTTAGTGGGCGTTTCAAGAAACCTCAGTTAAAAGTTGCTGCATGAACATTGCCTATCTCATCTCTGCCCATACCGATGCCCCTCAACTGAAGCGGTTGATAGAGGCACTTCATCCCGATGCCCACTTCTTTGTCCATATCGACAAGAAGTCGGACATGATGCCTTTCACCACGCTCATCCGTCAAGAGAACGTGCATTTTTTGTCCGACCGCATCAATGTGCGATGGGGTACCATCCTTGAGGTTGACTATCAGATGGCACTCATCAAAGCCGCCATTGACTTTCCCGTTCCTTTCGACCGCATCTTCTTCCTCTCGGGCATGGATTATCCTTTGTGGAGCAATGAACGCATCACGGCATGGCTGGAGGAACAGCGTGGCAAGGAATTTCTTTGTGGCATCTGCATGGACACCGACGCTATCAATCCGCAGCAACGGGACCTCTATCAATGGTCTCGCCCATTCTTCCACATCGGAGCCTTGAACAATCAATGGAATCAGCGTTTGAGCATCCTTTGCCGAAAAACGAAAGCCCTATTGGGGATGCGGAAGAAACTTCACTTCACGGTGGATGGCAGGACGTGGCATCTCTATAAAGGTTCGGCTTGGTGGTGCATCTCTCAAGATTTGGCATCTTATATATATAATATGTACGTGTGTAAGCCTGAGATTCGCTGTTACTTCGTCGATTCCTTCGGTCAGGCAGAAACCATCATCCAGACCATCGCCTTCAACACGCCTGAGTGGGCATCAAAGTGTCTCTTGGTGGAAGGTGCCTACCCTGGTTTGGCGGCATTGACCCCTCTTCATTTCATCATTTATGAGCCTGTCATCAAGGTGATGGACGAAATGGATTACGGCACCTTGATGACAAGCGGTCGGATGTTCACCCGAAAACTCATCAGTGGCAAAAGTGACAAACTTGTAGAACGACTCCATGGAAGAAAATAAGAAGAGAATGGAATGGCTCGATGCCATGCGTGGTTTCACCATGATACTTGTCGTATCCTACCACGTTGCACAGTTCGGCTTCGGCGAGTCGGAGAAGATTTCTGCCTCCCTGCCGTTTCTTGTGCTTTTCCGTATGCCCCTTTTCTTCTTTGTCAGTGGCTTCTTGGCATATAAAGCCACATGGATTTGGACTCCTCAGAACTTTGCTTCCCTCACATGGAAGAAACTCAAAGTGCAGGTGCTGCCAGCCCTCGTCTTCTTGTGTGTCTTCTTGGTTCTGAAAGGGAAACTTCCTTTTGCCGAAGGCTTCATGAAGTGTATGCATAGTCCGACCAAGGGTGGCTATTGGTTCACGTGGGTGCTCTTGCAGATGTTCCTTGTCTATTATTGTGTGTCAGCCCTTTTCCAGCGTTGGGGCAAAAAAGTGGAACACATCGCCATCTTCGTTTTGTGGGTGGCAAGCCTCGTTGCCTATCTGTCGCTGTATATGCCCCAAGAGTTTGGAAAATGGTACAAGACCGACTTTATGATGTATAGTTCTTGCTATGAGACCCTCAAGTTCCTGCAATTCTTCTTGATGGGCAATCTGGTGCATCGTTTTTGGCAGGACACCCAGCGTCTTTTCGATGCCCGATGGTTCTTCCCCGTCATTGTCGTGCTTGCCTTCCTTTGTTGTGCCGACATTTTCAAGTGGCACTACATGAAACAGGAATGGACGAATCTGCCCAAGACACTTGCCATGTACACCTTGATGTTCACGGTCGTCATGTTCTTCCGTCACTATCAGCAGCATTTTACCCAGCAGCACCCCATCGGTAAGGGTTTGCAATACATCGGTACTCGCACCCTCGACATCTACCTGCTCCACTTTATCCTGCTGCCCAAGATGCCTCAAGTGGGCAGATGGCTTGATGCCAACCATCCCAATTTCGTCATCGAAATCGTGCTCTCAGTCAGCGTTGCCCTTGTGGTCATCGCCTTCTGTCTGCTCGTCAGCAATATATTGAGAATGAGCCCCATATTGAAAGAATACTTGTTTGGGCGACCTGCCACGAAAGAAAAATGAAACAACGCAATCACGCTTTCGACCTCCTGTGCGGCATCTGTATCATCCGTATGATGATGCTGCACATCACCAATGCCTGTGGCTTTGGCAATGCCGACTGGTGGACACCCATCATGCACTGGTCCTACTTCTTCATGTCTTTCTTTTTCTTCAAGGCAGGCTATTTCAACAAGACCGTTTCAGGCAACACGAAGGAGTACCTTCTCGACAAAGCCAAGCGTCTGCTCATCCCGTATGTGGTGTGGGGCACGATTGGCAACCTCATTTATTTTTTCTTTGTCATCTTCATTTTCGACCCCAACAATGCCCTTTCCAAACAGGTCAAACTCAGCCACTTGTGGGAGTCCAGCCAGTTCTATGGCAATATTCCTTGCTGGTTCCTCTTCTCCTTCTTCATGGCATACGTTGTGGCACATCTCATCACCAAGGTTCCACCCCTCTTCAAACTGAGCATTGCCGGTAAGACACGCAACTTCAAGATACACTGGTTTATCTTCCTTCTGCCCTTCGTCAGTTATTGGCTTTGGACGAAAGACAATCCGATGTGGTTCGGTTTCGACAACGTCTTCATCGGCATCTACCTTTTCTATTTGGGGCGTGTGTGGCACTTTGCCATCGAAAAGATGGGCGAGAACATCACCCTTAGTGTGTCGGGCATTCTGTTGGCACTTTTCATCTATCTCAATGCCACCTACATAGGAGAGTACACGATGGTGGACAATATCTGGAAGGGTAGCCCCATCGTCACGGTGGTTGATATCACTTTGGCACTCTGCGGACTTTCTGGCATCTTGCTGACCATCCATCTGCCCCGCATTCCTGTCATCAACTATATTGGTGAGCACTCGATGGTCTTCTTTGTGGCTCATTATCCCCTTATGATGCTCTACAAGATGATACGTTCAGCCAATGTGCGTACCCTTCGAGGGCATTGGGACGATTACACCATCCTCATCTTCATTCTCTTCGGCGTATGCTTCCTTTTAGTGCCATACGTGGAAAAAGTTCCATGGCTTTCTGGACGATGGAAGAAAAAAGGTTGATAATCTTTTTTCTTCCATCGGGGGATGGGAGTAGTTTTTTGTGAGGCAAGGAACGAAGCCGAAACAAAAAACGAACGGACATCGGAGGATATTTAAGAAAAAATCCCTACCTTTGCCACCAGAAACTCAAAATCCAGTCAATCATGTACAACAATAGAGTCGTCGTTTACACATCAGGAACCTTCGACATGTTCCACTCCAACCATCTGAAAATGATAGAATACGCCCGAGGACTGGGCGACACCCTCATTGTGGGCGTCAGCACCGACGAACTCGTGTGCAGTTACAAGCGTCCCCCTGTCATCCCCTTCGAAGAGCGTATTGCCATTCTGAAGGCACTCAAAGCCCCCGATGTGGTCATTCCTCAGCATTCGCTCGACCACACGGAGTTGGTCAAGAAACTTAACATTGATGTCTTTGTGGTGGGTGATGACTGGACAGGCAAGTACGACTATCTCAAGGATCTTGGTGTCACCGTTTTCTATTTCCCGTACGGCGATGGCGTGTCCTCCACCAAAATCAAGCAAGAGATTTTGGAGAATTACAACGACATGAAGTCGAAGCACGAGTCGAAGGTGAATCCTGATGTGAAAGTAAAATGAGAATAGAAATGAAGAATGCAATTGTTACAGGCGGTACGTCGGGCATTGGCTTGGGCGTGGCAAAGATGTTGATTGGCAAGGGGTATAGGGTGTATGCCACATACGTCGGTTCCGATTTTATTGAGGAAATCGAGAATTTTATCCCTGTCAAGATAGACCAGGCTCGCCGTGAGGAGGTTTATGCGTTCATTGCTCGTATAAAGGAGGAATGTGCGGCGGTAGATTGCATCGTGTGCAATGCGGGCATGAGCATCCGCAAGTCGTTCACGGAGACCCGGGACGAGGACTGGGACAGAATGATGGAGGTGGCGGTCAATTCGCACTACATCTTCATCCGCGAACTCTATAGTTTGATTCCTGCTGGCTCAAGGATTCTCTTCACGGGTTCGCAAATGGGACTTAGCCCTCATGCTATGGTGCTGGCATACGGTGTGACCAAGGCGGCAGTACATGCACTGACACGCAACTTGGTGAAGGAGTTTGAAGGAACAGGTACAACGGTGAACGCCATTGTGCCAGGATTTGTAGAAACGCCGTGGCAGAAGGAAAAGCCCGAGGAAATCAAACAGAATATCTATCGGAAGACGGCTATCCATCGCTTTGCCACTATTGACGAGATTGTGGATGCCTATCGCTTCTGCATCGACAACCCCTTTGTAAACGGCAGTTTGATTGAGGTGAACGGTGGATATTCGTACAAGTAGCCTGACTCACCAAATTTCCACATCCTCCGAATGATACTCGCTTCCTGGGTTCTTCGGCAGGCTCATATAGTCCCCATACCTGTAAGCCAGACACTTCTCAGCCTCTTTCATGATAGGGGCTTTTGTGTGCTCGTAAGGCACGTATCGCACAGGCAGGAAGTCTTCCTTCGGACACTTTTCATAATAGGGAATCCCCAAGCCGAAATCATAAAACTTTGTTGGGAACACCTTTGCCAACCCTCTTAACACAGGGAAGATGATATTCCTGTTGAGAGCAGCCAATGCCCTTACTTTCCCCATCACCTTCTTAGGTTCCTGTGCCGTCCGCATCATCTTGTAGGTGTGCCCAAACGTCGTGTTGGACAGTTTGTGAATCCACAGCGGCACCCGCTCCAGCGGGAAGATGTCCACCCAGATGCCGTGTTCCTTCCACACCTTGTCGTAGCCATTCCGTTCAAACAGGCGGCTGTTCCTGTCTCTCACCTTTGCAAACTGAAAGAAGTAGTTCTCATCTGTTGTGTGCCATTGCAATGCCAAATGTTCAGGCAGTTCCTTGGGCAGAATCGCCATCAGCCGCTCAAAGTCAGGACGCAGCATCTCAATGTCCAAATCGTCGTCCCAAGGGATAAACCCCTGATGACGTACTGCTCCCAGCATACTGCCACCAGACAGCCAATAGGAAATCTCGTGCCGCAGGCAGATGCCGTCTATCACCTCCAGCACCTCCAGCATCCGCTCCTGCATCCGCCATGTCAGCGACCCTTCAGGGTTGTACTTCGCCCTCAGTTCTTTCGCGTCAAAACTCGCCATAATCCATTTACCATTTGATAATTTACCATTTACATTTGCAAAGGTACACTTTTTTGTTTATCTTTACATAAGATAGGCTGCATCTCAGCATAAAAAACAAATGAATTTGTTTTGTTTTGTGTTCGATTTGCACTATCTTTGCAAACAAAACACTTAACAATCCTTTCTTCTATGCCTCTATCTCCTGTTGCTCTCTTTGTTTACAACCGTGCCGACAACATGTTGAAAACCCTCGATTGTCTGGTTCGCAACACCTTGGCTGCAGACACCGACCTCTATGTCTTTTCTGACGGAGGAAAGGATGAAAAATCGTGGCGACAGGTGAACGAAGTCCGCCAGCAACTCCACGACTTCAAACGTCGAGCCGACAGCGAAAAACTGCTCCATAGCGTGACCCTCGTTCTTCGCCCCGAAAACATCTACCTCGAACGCAACATCACCGAAGGCATTGCACAGGTCTTCGAGACCCACGACCGCATCATCGTGCTCGAAGACGACATCGTCACCTCCCCCTACTATCTTCAGTACATGAACCAAGCCTTCGACCTCTATGCCGACATCCCCACCGTCATGCATGTGGCAGGCTTCACCAACCTTGATCTTGACCCTAACCTTAACTCACAAACTCAAGACCTCAAAAACTTAAAAACTCACAAACTCACAAACTCACAAACTCAAAACTTCTACTTCACCCCTCACATGTCCGGCTGGGGGTGGGGCACATGGCGTGACCGCTGGCAGCAACACTTCGTCCATTACAAGACTCGCGAAGAAGCCCTCCAAGGCATGACCCCCGAAGACCAACTCGCCATCCAGTACGGCGGTGTCTTCCCCTGCCTCAAAAGCCTCGACAAACGCCCCATCCCGTGGGACATCTGTTGGGAAATCGCCATCTATAAAGCAGGTGGACTTTGCCTCACACCCGGGCATACCCTCGTCCGCAACATCGGACTGAAAAACGGCACCCACTTCCGTTCTTTCGACATCCTTCAGTACTATGAGTTTGACCGTGAACCTCTTCAAACTCCTCTCCCCCTCACACGCATAGAGCATCCCCAGAAGGACCCTCACATCGAGGCCCTCTTTGCCCAAGCCATCACCGACTGGGGCATCCGCTATACTCCCCTCGGCAAACTGGCACGTTGGTTTTACAAACGGGTTTTGAAAAAATAATCCCTCTCCTTTCATCTATCACATCGAAAGGCACCTCATGTAACATTTCCCCCAAGTAGGGCATGGTTTTCCTCCATGTCCTGCTTTCTTTTTTCTGCTTCCGCAGACAAAGTTCTTAAAACTAAAGTTAGATTTTATAAAATCAAACTTAAATTTACAAAAATTCAACTTAAATTTATATAAATCTAACTTGAATTTTATAAAATCTAAGTTTAGTTTTAAGACCCGTCCGAGCAAAGGCATAAAAACAAATGGAAATACAAGTAGGAAATAAGACCTTGGAAGTGACCCTGCTGAGCAAGGAGGGCAACCAAGTGAAGATTGACATTGACGGCAAAGTGTATGACGTGGATGTGGCGATGCTGGAGAACGGCACTTGCTCACTCATCTACGACGGAAACTCGTACAACGCCGAACTGATTCGCGACACGGGCGAGAAGCACTATCGGGTGAACCTGAACTACTCGACCTACCAGATTGACATGCTGGACTCGCAGGCGAAGTACATGAAGATGCGTCGGAGCAACAGCAACGATGCGGCTCAGGCAGACATCATCACGGCTCCGATGCCCTGCAAGATTGTGAAACTCTACGTGCAAGCGGGCGACCAGTTGCACGAGGGCGACACGGTGCTGACGATGGAGGCAATGAAGATGCAGTCGAACTATAAGGTGACTGCCGACTGCACCGTGAAGGAAATATTAGTGCATGAGGGCGACAGTGTCCGCGTGGAACAACCGTTAATCAAATTGGAGGTATAAACAATGGAACAGCGTAAATTATCAGCAAGAGAGAGAATCGAAACGCTGCTTGACCGTGGCACGTTTGTGGAGATGGACAAGCACGTGGTGCACCGCTGCACCGACTTCGGCATGGAGCAGAAACGCATCGAGGGCGACGGCGTAATTTCGGGTTATGGAAAGATTGACGGACGTATCGTCTTTGTGTATGCGTTCGACTTTGCGGTGCTGGGCGGCTCTTTGTCGGCTGCCAATGCACAGAAAATAGCGAAGGTGCAGGACTTGGCACTGAAGAACGGGGCACCGATTGTCGGGCTGAACGACTCGGGCGGTGCCCGCATTCAGGAGGGTGTGGAGTCGCTGACAGGCTTTGCCCACATCTTCAGAAGAAATGTGATGGCGTCGGGTGTGATTCCTCAGATTAGCGCTATCCTCGGGCCTTGTGCCGGCGGGTCTTGCTACAGTCCGGCTTTGACCGACTTCATCCTGATGGTGAAGGAGCAGAGCCAAATGTTCGTGACGGGGCCGAACGTGGTGAAAGCCGTGACGAATGAGGATGTGGACAAGGAAACTCTGGGCGGTGCGATGACGCACAACTCAGTGAGTGGTGTCAGCCATTTCATCTGTCAGAACGACGAGGAAACGCTCATGACCATCCGCGAACTCATTGGCTTCATCCCGTCGAACAACATGGAGGACGCCCCTGTGCATCCCGTGACGGATGAGGTGAGTCGCGTGTGCCACGAACTGGACCAGGTGGTGCCGACCGACCCGAATGTCCCCTACGACATTCGCAACATCATCGAGCCCGTCTGCGACCAGCAATATTTCTTCGAGATTCAGCCCGAGTTCGCCAAGAACATCGTCATCGGCTTTGGCCGCATGGCGGGTCACACGGTGGGGTTTGTTGCCAATCAGCCCAACTTCTTGGCGGGGGCACTCGACATTGATGCGTCGGACAAGGCGGCACGTTTCATCCGCTTCTGCGACTGCTTCAACATTCCGCTCGTTGCGGTAGAAGACGTGCCGGGCTTCCTTCCGGGTGTGCAGCAGGAGCACAACGGCATCATTCGCCACGGGGCAAAGATTGTGTATGCCTTTGCCGAGGCGACGGTGCCCAAAATCACGCTCATCACCCGAAAGGCATACGGTGGGGCTTACATCGTGATGAACTCAAAGTGCATTGGGGCAGACGTGAACCTTGCCTATCCAACGGCGGAAATCGCCGTGATGGGGGCAGAGGGTGCTTGCAACATCCTTTACCGCAAGGCATCACCCGAAGAGAGGGCTGCCAAGATTGAGGAGTATCGGGAAAAGTTTGCCAACCCGATGCCTGCGGCACAGTTGGGCTATATCGACGAAATCATCTCGCCATGTGACACCCGCATCCGCCTGATTCAGGCTCTGGAGATGAGTCGCAATAAGAACCAGAGCAACCCACCCAAGAAACACGGCAATATGCCGCTCTGAAAACAGATTTTTGAAATCATAAGATATCAGGTTAAAGTTTTGGAAAAGAGCCTCGGCTGTGAAGTCGGGGCTCTTTTATATTTTTTATATGTGGAGACACTAATTGGGTCTTGCGTCTGAAGGGGCGGATACAGGGGTGTTGGCAGACTGGTCTCTCCAGTTGAGCAGGAAACTGTTGGCTCGACAGGTCTTTTCTTTGGCATCGGATACGAGCCGGGCAAGCCGTTTAAGGGTATTTCTTCTTTTTGCCATGGGATGATAAGGTCGGTTAGTTGGTTAATCGATGGCAAAGGTAAGAAAAAAAGTGAAAAGTGAAAAAAGAAAAGTGAAAAATTTGCTACTGCATTTGCACGGAAACAGGTAGCAAACTGTAGCGGTAGCAAATTTTTCACTTTTCACTTATCATTTTTACTTTTTATGCGGTAGCAAATTTTTCACTCTTCATTCTTCATTCTTCACTTTCACACCTGGTGCTGCTCTATGTAGTCGTACAGGTCGGCAAAGGTCTGAATCTTCTTCAAGTCCTCCACGGGGATGG
>CALAVF010000303.1 GCA_937892315.1 uncultured Prevotellaceae bacterium
AGCATGCGCTG
Organism: uncultured Prevotellaceae bacterium; assembly: GCA_937892315.1. The sequence goes on from CALAVF010000303.1 coordinate 12, forward strand.
GCTTGAGTTGAGCGAGATAGAAGGTTGACTTCCTCCACTATGCTGTTGAAGATTTGAAGGTAAACACCTCATCCTCACGCAATTCCGTCTTCTCTGTGGCCTTTTTCACATAGTCACGTATCAAGTGCCGCCAATCGTTCGGTTTCATACTCCGATAACGCTCCTGGAACTCTCTTTGGCATTCGTTGACGATCCTCATTATGGTTGTTCCATCCGCCAAAGCCATCATGTTGTCAATCAGTATACGCACTTCATTATCATCTGTCACATTGGTGAGCATAGCCCCGGTATCGACGAATGGAACCTCTTCCGCCTTCTTTCCCCGTTTCTTGGACGATGATGCGATGGTTATGCTTGGTTGGCGACCCATGCTGAAATCTTCGCCGTTGGCGACCCTCACGATGTCATGCAACTCATTCACATAGTTCCTGACAGCAACGAAATTTTGTCCAAAAGTATCTATCCATTCGTACTGTGCAAAAGGTTCTTCCTCCATCAGTGTACTTGTTGTTATATCACCATTGTCACATACATAGGAAATGATTGACTTGATATATTCCTCTTGAAGGGAGTTGAGCGTGGTGTTGGATAGGAATCGTGAGAATCGCTCCATTGCGACATGCCTGTCGACCCCTATTTGTGAACGTATGAACGCACCCACGCTGTCGCCGCATATCATGTTGCTTTTGGCAATGAACTTCTCATAATCTTCCTTTGTGCCAAGTTCTTTCCAGCAAATCTTTTCCAGTTCCCTGATGTCGGATGCTGTCAGTTTCTCCATCTTGACAATCTTCTGGATGACGGGCAACTCATTGTTCTCGGCGAGGAAGTCAACGACACGTTGCTTGTAAGATGTCTGCAAGGGTACGTCCTTTGGCGTTTCCTTCACTTCTACGATGTCCTTGATGTTGATGGTGAACTTCTGATTTGAGCCACCAAGGATAAACTGTACCAAATCCCTGATTTCCTTACGCACATATTCGAGACGGTCAAGCGATGCCGATTCCCAGAAGTCATGTTTCGACAGGGCCTTAATCAATGGCATCTTGTCATTGACTTGCTTGATGGATGCTTTCTCTTGCAACTTATTGGCAATCTTCTCAACCAACTGCTTAGACTTGTCGCCGTTGACAGAATCATCAATCGTTGACAACTCAATATTCAGCATAAGAATGTCGAACTTAGTAGCACCCACATTGGTGGTGTTACTTACAAGCAATGGGGAAATAACCTCTTTCAACTCCACTCCGTCCGTATTAGAGACATATACCCATGAATCTTCTTTACGATACTTATCCACCAAATCCCAATGCTCCCTTACAGATATGTGTTTGTCATTGAGCCTAATCACTTGACTGCGCAGGATATCCTTTGTCTCGTCATGCAGTGCCTTGGCCACCTCGTCATTCTGATATCGCTCATGCTGCAGGGCAATAGCCAGGTCAACACGAATGTCAAACAGGCGCTCAGTGAGAGAGACGGATTTCAGCGGTTCATTCCCCTTGGGATTGCTGCCAAAGAACTCGAAGTTTCCACACCAGTCGAAGATATAGAAGAATTTCTTGGCTCTTTCCTCTGGTGTTTCACCTTCATCGAATACCTCTTCTGAGAGACGAGTGCCACGCCCTATCATCTGTAGGAACTTGATTTTCGATCGCACTTGTTTGAAGAATACCAGGTTCAATATGTCAGGCACATCAATGCCAGTGTCCAACATATCCACAGACACAGCAATCTGCGGCATCTTTCCCCTCACCTCAAATGAGTCGATAATGCTTTGGGCATAGTTGACGGTGTTGTCAATGAGTTGGCAGAAATCGTCACCTAACGAGGGGTACAAATGTTTGAAGCGTTCAACAATCAGCAAGGCATGATGATGGTTATAGGCAAAGATGATGGTCTTTCCGATGGTGTCACCGCCGTTGATTTTCAAACCGTTCACCATAAGGTCGACCAACACCCTGTCGATCGTATCTTGGTTGAAGATGTAGTTGAACAATTCGTCATGCTCGATATTGCGCTTGTATATCTCTTCATCTGGAATATTCTGCTTCGACTTCTCATATTTCCAGATGCTTTCCATCTGCTTTTTCTCCTCCTCAGACAGTTTGTCGTACTTGATGCCGCTCTTTAGTATGTCGGTAGTACGAGACAGTACGACCTTATCCACCAAGTAGCCGTCTCTCACAGCCTCGTCCAACAGGTACTCGAAGTTTGGTTCACCGCTTTCACGCTCAAAGAGGTCGTAGGTGCTCCTATGATCATCTTCTCTTGGTGTGGCGGTAAGTCCCACCATCAAGGCGTCAAAATAACTTAGGATAGAGGTGTATTTGCCGAAAATGCTTCGGTGTACCTCGTCAATCACAATCAAATCGAATCTACCGATGGAAAACTCTTTCTTCTCAGTGTCTATATAGTTGATCATGGTCTGATAGGTACTGAAAAGTATTCGTGCTTTCATTACGGCATCCTTTTCCGAAGGTTTGAAATCGTCAAGCCTTGCCGTGGTGGCACTTGGAAGCAACTTGGTGAAATTCTTATGTGCCTGTTTTACCAAGGCTGTACGGTCAGCAAGAAAGAGGATGTTCTTTACCCATGAGTTGCGCATCAGCACATCAGAAAGGGATATGGCCACTCGTGTCTTGCCTGTGCCGGTAGCCATAACGATAAGCCCTCTTCTGTGCATATCGTTGAAGTGCTCACAAATGGCTCTGATGGCTCGTTTCTGATACTCTCTGTTGGTTATACCGTCATTGATCTGCAGATCTGTGATTCCTTTCCTTCCTCGTCTCTGAATCAGCACTTGCAGGTCATGCTCAGTATGGAATCCATGAACTCGTCTCGATGGATAACCCAAACCGTCAACAATGAAGGTCTTGAAGCCGTTGGTGTAGTAAATGACAGGTCTAACTCCATATTTTTTCTCCAAGCAGTCGGCATAGAGAATCGCTTGCTGCCTACCCACATTGGGTTCTTTCGTTGTACGCTTGGCTTCCACCAATGCAAGAGA
>CALAVF010000304.1 GCA_937892315.1 uncultured Prevotellaceae bacterium
TTGGCTGTGCAGAAGTCGGTCAGCGTGACCAGTGCGGCAATGCAGCACTCGGCACCCCGCATGCCGTGGATGCGCCGCGTGAGGCGTTCGAGGATGAACGTGATGCCGCCCTGCTGGCGTATTATCTCCATCAGTCCTCCGGCCATCAGCGTGACGATGATGAGTTCGCTCATCCCCATGATTCCCGTGTTCATGGCATCCATCAGAGGCCCCTCGATAATCTTCACAGGATTGCCGTACAGTTGTACCGCTTCGTCAAGGTCGGGTTCCAGATAGTCGCCCACTCCCTTCACCAAGGCGTGTTTCAGCCGTTCCTCCACAGAGCCGTTTCGCCAATTGTCAGCACTCGTCTGAGGCACGACACCACCATTTTTAAGTGCTTCTTTTTCAGCGTCTTTCTCTGCTTTGATTTGAGCAGCAATTTCAATCAGTCTTTCCGTCGCTCCAGCGTCACGATTCAGCAGCACATCGTCGATGGCAGTCAATACGTTTTCGGGGATGTCGCTGTAAAGCACCTGTGTGGCAGGGTTCACAATGCCCATGTCCTGCCCCTTGCCGATGGTGTGATAGAGAAAGACGGCGTGCATCGCCTCGCGGATGTAGTTGTTACCGCGGAAGGAGAACGAAAGGTTGCTGATGCCGCCCGACACATGTGCCCCAGGCAGGTGCTGACGAATACATTCTGTGGCACGGATAAAATCCAAGCCATAACTGTTGTGCTCTTCCATGCCCGTCGCTACCGCCAGCACATTCGGGTCGAAAATGATGTCGAGAGGATTGAACCCCACCTTGTCCACCAAGAGATGATACGCCCGTTCGCAGATTTCGATTTTCCGTTCGTAGGTCGTTGCCTGCCCCTGCTCGTCAAACGCCATCACCACCGTGGCAGCACCCAGTCGTTTGATTTCCCGTGCATGTGCCAAGAACTTCTCCTCGCCTTCCTTCAGCGAGATGCTGTTCACGATGCTCTTGCCTTGCACACACTTCAATCCTGCCACGATGACCTCCCAGTCGCTGGAGTCAATCATCACGGGCACTTTCGAGATGTCGGGGTCGCTCATCAGCAGGTTCAGGAACGTCACCATCTCGTGCTTGGCATCCAGCAGACCGTCGTCCATGTTGATGTCGATGACCAAAGCCCCGTCCTCCACCTGCTTTCGGGCGATGGAAAGGGCTTCTTCGTAGTTCTTTTCGTTGATGAGACGGAGGAACTTCCTCGAACCAGCCACGTTGCAACGTTCACCCACGTTCACAAAGCGACGTTCGGGAGTCAGTTCCAGCAGTTCCAAACCGCTCAGCCATAGATTTTTCGGCTTCTCCACCGGCACATGCGGCTTCTTTCCATCGGCTATTTCGGGATAACGCTCGATGAACTTCTCCGTCGTGCCGCAGCAGCCGCCGATGATGTTGACCAATCCTTCGTCCACATACTCCTTCACCTGCTCCGCCATCATGTCGGGTGTCTGGTCGTACAAGCCCAGCGAATTGGGCAATCCTGCATTGGGGTGTGCCGAGATATAGTAAGGTGCTTTCTCTGCCAACACCTTCAAGAAAGGCTTCAGTTGGCGAGCACCAAACGAGCAGTTCAATCCGATGGAGAATATGTCGGCGTGCTGCACGCTGGCAAGGAACGCCTCCAAGGTCTGTCCCGACAAGGTTCTGCCAGCCGTATCGCTCACCGTCACCGACAGCATCAGCGGCACCCGCTTTCGGGTCGATTCCATCGCCATTTCAGCCGCATAGATGGCAGCCTTGGCATTGAGCGAATCGAAAATGGTTTCAATCAACAGGGCATCCACCCCACCCTCCAGCAAGGCTTCCATCTGCTCCACATACGCTGCCACCAACTCGTCGTAGGTGAGGCTTCGCAAGGCAGGGTTGTTCACGTCGGGCGAGATGCTCAGCGTCTTGTTGGTAGGTCCCACGTCGCCCAGCACAAAACGCGGTTTCATCGGGGTTTTCTGCGTGTATTCATCTGCCAACCGCCGTGCAATCTTCGCCCCTGCCAAGTTCATCTCCCTGCAATATTCCTGCACGTTGTAGTCGGCCATCGACACCCGCTGCGAAGAGAAGGTACACGTGGTTATCAGGTCTGCTCCTGCCTCCAGATACTTTCGGTGAATATCCTCAATCACGTCGGGACGGGTCAGGCAAAGGATATCGTTGTTGCCCTTCATCAGCCCCGGCACATCCTTGAACCGTTCGCCTCTGAAGTCCTCTTCCTGCAACCCATACCGCTGAATCATCGTGCCCATCGCACCGTCCAGAATCAGTATTCGCTCTCTGATGATGTCGTGTAGTGTCATTTGCTTGTGTGTTTTATACGTATTTCTTCTTCGCCCTGTCCATCTCCCTTCTGTCCTCTTTCTCCTTCAGCGTTTGTCGTTTGTCATATTCCTTCTTGCCTCGTGCCAGGGCGATGTCCAGTTTTGCCAACCCTTTCTCGTTGATGTACAACCGCACGGGCACAATGGTGAAGCCCGGAGCCTTCGTGTCTTCCTGCAAGTTGCGGATTTCCTTCCGGTTCAGGAGCAGTTTCCGCTCCCGACGCTCCACGTGGTTGTTGTATGAGCCCTCCGAATAGAGTGCCACATACATGTTCTTCACCCAAATCTCGCCATTATTGATGTAGCAGTACGTGTCCACCAGACTTGCCTTGCCTGCACGGATGCTCTTAATCTCCGTACCCGTCAAGACAATGCCAGCCGTGAAGGTGTCGATAAACTCATAGTCAAACGACGCCCTCTTGTTCTTGATGTTCACCTGCTGATTCTTCGCTATCTTTGTCTTTGCCATAAATCACAAATACTTCTCTAAGTTCTCTACAATCATCTTCGCCACCGCCGGAGTCACTTCCTCCTGATGCTCGTCCAAGAAGTCATCGCCCAACTCGTTCAGTTCTTCCAACTGCTCATATAGTGCCATAAACTCATCGTCCGTCATGTCTTTCGACAACTCATCCTGATGCTTATGATACTCTTTCTTCACCTCATACAGCAACTTGGAAAAGTCCTTCATGCCCCACTCCTTCTTCACCACCATCGGGTAGGGACCTTCCAGCACATACGGAGCGTACCCGTTCAGAATCAACTGGATAAATCCGCCCTCCATCACCTCGTCCAGCACGTAGCGATAGCACAACACGGCGTGCTGCTCCGCACTCAGCATTCCCATCGTCTCGTCGGTCAACGCACCACCCACAGCAGCCAGATACCCATCCGTCACCCATTGGATGAACCCGATGCCATCCAACTCCTCATACTTCCTTGTAGCCTCATTCCTATCCAATTGTACCATTTTTCTGAGTCTTTTTTTCGTTTTAAGTTTGCAAAGTTACAACATATTGTTTTACAAACAAAAGATTTAGATCGGAAGAGCGTCGTG
>CALAVF010000305.1 GCA_937892315.1 uncultured Prevotellaceae bacterium
AGATGAACGAGGGTGTAGCACGTTGTGGTCAGAAGGAAAGCGACCAACGGTGATTGATGTTTGGCAAGTGTCCTCTGCACATAGCCTCGCCAGAATATCTCTTCCGCAGGTCCTATGATGAACAGCAGGAGCAGGGCAATCAACCACGGTTGGTTGCCCGTTTTCATGCCGTAAATCAGGTCCACCTGCGGACGGGCAAAAGGAAACAGCCACGAAGCCACCTTGTCGCCCACCCAGAACACGCCCCACAGCACCACGGCGATGGCGATGCCGAGCAGCACTTCCCGAATGACCGACCTCACGATGTGTCCGTCATGTCCGAGCGAGGCATGGAGACGCCGCAGCACTCCGTCTTGGCACGCCAGCGCCGTCAGCACCACAGCACTGGCAGCCATCGCCCACCAGAAGTTGAGCAGCGGAGCCGTCAGCGAAGAAAACATCAGGAACCACAAGGTAGCGGCGACAAGGATAGAAAGAATGAGCCTTTTCATGTCATGCGCGAAAGCGTTTGTCAGCCAACATCAAGCACCGAAGAATGCCGCAAGGAGGAAGCCGATGCAGAGCGTCAGGCTGAACACCAGTTGCAGTTGAGCGGTCGCCTCGTCCAGTCGGGCAAACGACTCGACACCTCCCGTCTTGTAGCCTCGCATGGTCTTGACATTCTTGAGGGCAAGGGGCAGGGACAGGAACACCAGCAGCGTGAACCAGGGGACGATGCCCACCGCGGCAATCCCCACCATCCAGAGGTAAGGAAAGGTCACTTCGAGCACGTACACCCATGCCGAAAAGCGACGACCCGTCAGCAGCGAGAACGTCTTGATGCCGGCACGCTGGTCGGTTTCGATGTCGCGGGTGTTGTTCACGTGCAGGATGGCTATCGTAATCAATCCCACAGGCACCGCCAGCCACAGCACGTTCCAGTGGATGACGCCCGTCGTGACAAACGATGTGCCAATCATCGGCAGCAACGCATAGCACAAGAGGATGACCACATCGCCCAATGCATGGTACTTCAGGGGCGGGTAGAGCAGCGAGAGGCAGATGCCTGCCACGCCAATCCACAGCAGGGGAAGCCCCGTCAGCAGCACAAGGCCAATGCCCATCGCCACGGCGACCACTTGCAGGCAGACCGACAGCCGCCACACCTCTCGGGGCGTAAATTGCCCACTGGTCAGAATCTTCACGCCGTAGGTGTCCTCGCGGTCCACTCCTTGGCGGTAGTCAAAATAGTCGCTCCAGAGGTTGCCTGCGGCGTGTACCAGCACAATGTTCACCAGTGCCCACAAGCCCAACAGCCAGTTGGCATCTCGGCTCACCGTGGTGAAGACCCACGCCATCGTCACCAGCACAGGCATGGCAGAAGCAGGAAAGGACCAGGGGCGTGTGGTGAGCACCCACTCTTTTAACGAATGTTTCTTCATTGTTTTTCTGTCTGTATCTTTGGTTATTTTCAATTCCGCATCTGAGCAGAGGAAACCCTTTCGAGGGCTTTTCCTTCGGCAAAGGTACGAAGAATTTTTCAAACAGACGAAGAACCGAATGAATATTTTCGCCGCTCCTTCCTGCTTTTACCGCAGGTGTTCTTAAAACTAAACTTAGATTTTATAAAATTCAACTTAAATTTTATAAG
>CALAVF010000306.1 GCA_937892315.1 uncultured Prevotellaceae bacterium
TGGTTCAGGTCCTCCCGCTTTAGGTACAACTGGCAGCCGTACTTCTCGCTCATCCGCTTGGCGAAGTAGAGTGGGGAAGGGCGACCCACATAATCCTTCAGCAGTGCATAGTACTCCTGCTTAAACTCCTCGCTCTCCAGGATGGGGAGGTAAGCCTTCTTCAAATCCTCCACCGTCTTGTAGAGAATCTCTGGAATGTAGGCTCCTCCGAACTGTCCGTAGAAGCCATTTTCATCTACTTGGTATGTCATGTCTTTTTGATGTTAAATGTCAAATATTAAATGTCAAATGCTACATGTTACATTTCCCATGTTACATCTAAAAAAAGAGCCTATCGCAAGTACGACAGGCTCTTTCTATTCTATGCTATGTGTTCTGTTTTGCATAGGGGCATCACCATTGGACTTACGATTTTTTGAATCCCAAGCAACGCCAACGCCAATATGTTTTGCTGTTCTGTATCATTTCGTTTGCAAAGTAACGACTTTTCTTTCAAATGGACAAATAAAAACGAGAAAAAATGACGTTTCGGCGAAAAAATAACTTTTACACTATTATTTTTTTGTTAGGCAAGAAGAATTTTGTAATTTTGTGCCATTAAACAAAACAAAGATACTTATGAATATCAATCGAATCTCAAAAAAGTGGGTGATTCTTTCCCTTCTTTGTCTTACGTTGGACGGTCATGCCCAATCAAATCGTGAAGGTGTGATGGCAACATTGGAAAAAACAAGCGTTGAATACGTTGAAGATGCCGATACTCCTCCTGCCTATGCCGATGGAGGAAAGGCTCTGTTGGAATATCTGAGGAAAAATCTGAAATATCCTTCCTCAGCAAAAGATATGCATGTCGAGGGACGTGTGCTGATCAGTTATGTGGTGGATAAGGAAGGAAAGGCAACGAACATTGTACCTCTCTCTTTCAATAAATGTAAAGAAACGGACGGAAAGAGCATCCCGCAAGTGGCATTGGAAAAAGAAATGGAAAAGTCGAAAATGAAACCCAAGGCACAGCAGGCATATCTGCAAGCCGTCAGGGATATCATCACGGAATCCATCCGTATTATCTCTCAGATGCCTCCAGCCGAACAACCTGCCATGAAGGATGGAGAACCCGTGTGCTTCAAAATGGCAATGCCGATTACTTTCAAAGGGAAATAATAATTTGATGACAAAATAAGCGATAAAAGACAAAACTCAAAAGGCGTCAAGCAGAACGATTCTGCTTGACGCCTTTTGAGTCGGAGGAATGGTATAGATTACTTCACCATCACTTTCTTGCCTTTCACCACATAGATGCCCTTCTGGAGACCATTGATGTTGTCTGCCACTTTCACGCCGGATAGGTTGTAAACGTCCACCTTTTCGCCGAGTTTGGCAACGGAGTTGATGCTGGTCACATCACCGCTGATGTGGTTGGTGGTGAGCAGGGTAGAGTTGCCGTTGGACAGTTGGATGTAGCAACGGGTGGCGTAGAAGCCGTTGGAGATGTCATCGACATTCACGAAAGTGGCTTCCGAGTTGTCTCTTGCCAAGATGCCGTACAGACCTTCTGCACCTTTCTTCGCCTTGGCACAAGCCATGGTGACAGTTTCGCCAGTACCCTCTGCTGTGAAGGTGATGGATGCAGCGTCGTCAAGAACGGCAACATTTTCAGTCTTGAACTTCTTAGTGCCAGTTTCGCCTGTGTAGTAAAGGATGTAAGGCACGTTTGCCCTGATGCCCTCAGCCTTGCAGTCCTGGAAGTTCAGACGGATGTTGGTGCCGTCATTCTCCACGCCAGCCAGTCGCTCCAGGCGGCAGTCGTTGCCGAAAGCCTCGTTCACCTGTGCCTCAGTCATCTGGAAAGGCAGAGAGATGGTGTTCCATCCGTTGAAAACGTAGCGGTTCACGGTCACGGTGAGTGTCTTGCCCGTGTACTTACTCAAGTTTGTTCCTTGATACGTGCTCAGATTGAGTGTCTCCTGAGCGTTCATGCTGATGCAGCCGAGTGCAAAAGCAGCCATGAGAAATAGTTTCTTCATACGTCTTTAAATTTAAAATGTGTAACCCATTATTTTATTTAAGTTTCGGGAGTTTGTTCCCCTTTGAAGTTAGAGAAGTTATCGCTTCGCTCGAAGTTAAAGACGTATGTGATGCAGCCC
>CALAVF010000307.1 GCA_937892315.1 uncultured Prevotellaceae bacterium
TTCTTCTGAAACTCCGCATCACCAACTGTCAGCACTTCATCCACAACTAATATCTCTGGTTCAAGAAAAGCAGCAACAGCGAAGCCGAGGCGGACCGTCATACCTGAGGAATAGCGTTTCACGGGAGTATCCAAATAGCGTTCAACACCAGCGAAGTCAACGATTTCATCCAATTTGCGGGTGATTTCCTTCTTGGTCATACCCATGATGGATCCATTCATATAGATATTCTCTCGTCCCGTCATTTCTGGATGGAAACCAGTACCAACTTCCAAAAGGGAGGCTATGCGTCCTTTATAACGGATGGAACCTGTAGAAGGGGAAGTAATACGGGATAGCAATTTGAGCAAGGTGGATTTACCTGCCCCATTTTTACCAATGATACCGACAACGTCCCCCTGCTCTACTTTGAAAGATATATCACGAAGAGCCCACACATAATCTGAATTCCCCTTCTTACTCCTCTCATTGGTTTCTCCAATCTTCAAATAAGGGTCTTCCTTCCTAAGAACATTCATTGTCCACCAACGGTTGAGGTCATGAGACAACGTACCTGTACCAACTCGTCCTAAGCGGTACATTTTTCCTACATTCTCAAATTCTATTGCGATATTAGACATACTTTACGTTTTAATCGTTTACGTTTCTGCTTAAGGAATTTACAAAAATTAACTTCGTGACGAAAATCTTTAAATTTGCAATTAAGCAAGAGTATCATAACTCTTCAGACTTTTTAAAGCCTCTTTTGAGACATCGGCTATCAACTCTTCTGTTGGAGAAACCAACGGAAGAACATCTGACTCATCCAAATCGTAATGATCATTATAATCACCCGTCAATCGAAGGGAAAAGAGTTTATTGTATAAACGCCCTTGCTCTACCGGGAAAAGTCCTGTTTTCACAAAATATAATCCAAAGACCCGGACAATCGTTTCATGCGTTTTTGCTGTATGCCCATTCGCTATCAGCAAGGCAGACACAGCATAATAAGCAGCATAATACATTCGATTGGCTATTAACTCCCAAAAGTGCATGGGCAAATTACACTTTGCCTGCTCCATTGTTTTTCTTGCCTTCTCCAAACGATAGATTACAACGGCTTCACGCTCTTCTTGATTTAGACTCATAATAAAGACTTTCCTTCTTTTGTTACATTCTTATAAAAAGGTGTATAACGATTCTTTTCCCAATTGCTTTTAGTATAAAGAATTGGATTGATATCAGCCCCTAATTCCCATCCCATTTCACGTAAAGGATATGAATATGCATCATAATCATTTAACTGCACACGGTCCTTGTTAAGCAAAATCAACACATCCCAATCAGATTCAGAGTGCGCATCGCCTCTGGCTTGGGAGCCAAATAGAATGGCGGTTGAATCATGAGGCATAATCTCCTTCACTTTATGCCGAATTGCTTGAATTATTTGTTCACGATTCATAATGATACCATTTTTTCATGAACTCTTATCCTACTTTTTGATAACAAAATTTTGCCACCTATATCGGAAACAAGAAAGACTTTATTCAGATAGTAAGTATTCAAGGACGACAAATTGATCTCATCACACAGTATCCATGAAATTACGTTCCGTGCGAGAAAATACAATGACCGAGAAGAACAACGTGGCACACATGAAGAATGCACTATACAAGAGTCCAACCCAATCCAACGAGCCACATCCGAGACAGCCGTACTTGAATGCTTCAAAAATGGGTGTCAAAGGATTCAATGCAATGATGTCACGATATTTCTCCGGGGCGGCAGACAATGGGTAAATGACTGGGGTTACATACATAAAAAGTTGAATCCCAAATTGAACAAGAAACTTCATGTCGCGATACTTTGTGGTCATGGATGAAATAATGAGTCCCCATGACATACCATGCATCGCAATCATAAAAATTAAAATTGGGAATAAAAGAATTGCCGCATTCACCACCAATGTTCCTGGAGGCAATGTTATTACATAATATATATATATGACAATAAAAATACATAGTTGTATTAGCATCTTTAGCAAACCACTCGTCACCCCAGACAACGGTACTACCAAACGAGGGAAATACACTTTACCAAACACATTCGCATTGAGACCGAAAACATCACTACTTACAGTAAAACACTGAGAGAAATACCCCCATAGGACAATGCCCGCCATATAAAAAAGTGGCTGAGGTGCCCCATCTGTAGAAATACCAGCCAAGCCTCCAAACACGAACATATACATGATGGTTGTAAATAATGGCTGGATGACATACCATAAAGGTCCCAATATCGTCTGCTTATATTGAGTGACTATATCGCGACGAACATACATGTAATACAGGTCACGATATCTCCATATCCCTTTGAGGTCAATATCTAATAGTTTCCTCTGAGGCTTTATTTCGGTTGTAAACATCTATTATCCTGCGAATTTTAGCATTTTATTCAGCCAACAACTTCTCGATCGGAACCATCAACGCCTCTATGTCAAAATCCCAACCTCTGGTTTCGGCTTTCTGTTTATATTGTTCCAGCAATTCGGGATCATTCAACAGTTTCTTAATTCCCTCATAAAGAGCATCTTCATTGTTTCTTGTAATGAGCCCACACTCCCCACCTTTGAGCAGTTCCGCCATTCCACTACAATCGGTCGTAACGATCGGAAGCCCCAAAATAAGAGCCTCCGTAACTGCCGTGCTATATCCTTCTGAAAGAGAAGAACAAACAAAAAGATTGCCTTGTGTCAGATATTTATATGGATTCTGATGGTAGCCCATGAGTTTGATTCGGTCTTGCAAATTATTAGACTTTATGTATCGCTGCAAGATTCCACGGTCGGCACCATCTCCTAAAATCCACAATTCAATGTCATAATTTTCACCAATCAAACGGTTAACGACTCGAAGCAAACGGTCATAACCTTTCTGTGGCTCAAGTCGCCCGATTGTAACCAGACGGAAAGTTTTTGTTTGATTCACATTATCCGCCTGAGCAAAAGACTTCACACGTATAGACAAAGAATCAATTGGATTATAGATGGTTTCAACAGGCACATTTACTTGTGGTAAAGTGGATCTAAATGCTGAAACAATATTTTCCGAGACACCTATAATTCTATCGAATTGATTATAGACTTTTGTTTCTTCTGCCAAATCTTTATAGAATTCCTTTGACCAATGATTTTTTGTCAAATCAGAGTGAATCCAGGCAATCTTCTTTGCCTTTTTATTAGAAGAATGGCTCAACAATTTCGTTGCCAAACCTTCAGTGTAAGCAATCTCCACATCGCTGTCCTTGGGCACATAAAATTTATACACCCACGACAAGGACTGCCACTTATTGACAAGATTATTTCTGAAACCACTTCCAGTGAGGATCACTTTATAGTTCGCCTCTTCCTTAATCATGGCTTCATATTTACCTCCGCCATTGATTGCACAGACCGTGACATCAAACTTGGTTTTATCAATATACTGCACCAACGTGGTCAACACCTGTGCTGCCCCCGTTTCAGAAAGTGAATCTACCAGAAACAGAATTTTCCGTTTTGTATTTGAATCTGCCATATTTTATTGTTATTGCTTTAATATTCTACTATTTTTAATCGTCATCTTTCGTGTAGCCACCGTATGCAGAGCCACCGTAATAACCATATCGTGAGCCATAACGACTGCTGCCATAATAGGAGAAGGCATCCATCGTACCATTCAAGATGATGGACATCTTCGGCAAACGATTATCATCATAATACTTCTGAAGGTCAGGAAGGAAACTACGATCCATCACTTCCGCACGGATGATGAAGAGGGTTGCATCGGCACTTCGACCCACAATGGAAGCATCTGCCACAATCTCAATAGGAGGACAGTCAAGAATGATGAATGAATACTCATCACGAAGTTCTTCCAACAAATTGTGCAAACGGTCATCAAAAAGAAGTTCGGTCGGGTTCGGGGGGATGGTACCCACAGGAACTACATCCAGATACTCATGCGTCGCATTACGAACCACGATGTCATCAAAACTATCCGTCACACCCGACAGATAATCCGAGATACCAATCTTTGGTTTATTCACCATTGCAGAAAGAGAAGCCTTACGAAGGTCAAGGTCTATCGCCAGCACTCTTTGCCGTTTGATGGCAAAAGATGTAATCAAGTTCGTCACAACGAATGTCTTACCAGAGTTTGGATTGAATGATGTCAACATAATCACTTTGCCTCGGTCACCCTTTGCCATCATAAATTCGATATTGGTACGAATCACGCGGAATGCCTCGTTAATCACATTTCGAGAATGGTCTTTGACCAAAATATGCAACGTCTTATCCTCTTCTATCTCTCCTCTCTTGATGAGGCTCATCAGATTCTTCCAGAACTTTATCCATGGAGCAAACAATTTCTCCTTAAAAGTACGATGATGACGATGAGTCGGTATTTCTCCAATAAATGGAATGGAGAGTTCTGCCAAGTCGCGACGACCACGCACTTTATTGTTGACCATTTCCAACAGGAAGATGATAACACCAGGAATCACCAATCCAATGATGACACCCATCATCCACACCGTTTTGGGGATGGGGAATGTTGGAATATTTGAACCCGTTGCAGAGGTAATCACACGATTGTTATATGCGGTAAATGCCTGCGACAACTCATTTTCCTCACGCTTCTGAAGAAGGTAAAGATAAAGACTTTCCTTTACTTTTTGTTGACGCTCCACAGAAAGCAAATACTTTGATTGAGACGGAGAAGAAGCAATCTTGCTATTCGCCTGTCCCCTAATTGATTGAGCAGAACGCAACTCCACATTCAGTGAGGCTATATGATTATCCACCGAAGCAATCAAAGCATTACGAAGTTCCTCGAGTTGCAAATCTTTCTCTTGTACAAGAGGGTTCTGCAAAGAACTGGCACTCAACAAATTGTTTCGTGACAACAACAATGTATTATATTCTGTGATTTGAGCACTAATATTCGGGCTATTCACACCTTGATTAGCAGGAATGAGCGTATATTTATTGGTTGGATTCGTCAAATAATTGCGAACATAACGTGCCATATACATCTGATTATTCAATTCGGTCGCTTGTGCCGTAGCAGAAGAAGCCTGACCCACATATATACTTGCAACGTCATTGCTATTGGCTGGAATCAGATTAGCAGATTTAAACGATGAGATATTATCTTCCACATTGCCAAGTTCCTCCTCAATCACTTCCAAACGTTCTCTAATGAATTTAGAAGTCGAATTTGCTTTTTGGTTACAATCTTCCACCCATTTCTCGTTATAGATAGCAATAATTGTTGACAAGATATCTTCTGCACGTTGCGGGTCTTCATCATCGTATGAAAGCGTGATAATGGTTGACATGTCACCAGCCGCCTTGGCTGATAGTCCTGTCACCGTCCTATTGATGGCATACGTCAATGATGTTCGCACCACACGAAGAGTAATCTCTTGGCTGAAATAATTCACAGATTTCTGTACGTCAATTTTTCCAATAGGAGTTTCTATTACCTTCCCGACTTTGCCCATGACAGAACCGGATACGGATTTCCCATTCCGAGAGAACTTACTCATCACAAAGGTCCCATTTGGACGCAAATCAAACATAAACTCTGCCTCATCTTGATCATTCAAACTCTGTGGAAGAATTTGTACACTCAGGTTAGTGCCATAAACTACAACCTCGTGAAAACGTCCCTGAGCATAACAATTCACGTCCAAATGAAGCCTACGCACAGCCCCTTCTGCAATATTCGGCGACTTCAGCGTGAACAACTCATTATTCACATCAATATTGCTATCCAAAAACTTCATATTGGACGTTGTGCTTGACTGCAAATCATTCTTAATCAGGATGGATGCGTTACGAGTATAAATAGGGGGCGTCGTCGCCAAATAGAAATAGCAACATGCAAGAGCAATGGCAAGACAAAGAAGGAACCAATACCACTTGGACACAAACAGTTGAAGCGTATCTAATACCTTTGAATATGCTGAGTCATTCTTTTGTGCTCCAGTTGCTCCTGCAACATTAGTCCGAGATGCGGGGGCTGAATTAGGATTATTATTGAGGGGTAACATATTTAAATCCTTTCTAAATATTTATATTCAATCGATTGTTTAGAACCAATTCATCACACCAACAAGGAAAGAAGCAAGAGACATCCAGAACGCCGGCTGCACCATCGAATTACCCATCACCGTAGAATTACGTTTCTCCTTCTTGTTCATTTCCACATAAATAACATCGTTCTGCTGAAGATAATAGACTGGCGAAGAATACAAGTCTTCCGCAGAACAAAGATTCACCTCGTATGCGGTCTTCTTACCATAGTTCTCGCGAATCACTTTCACATTGGTACGCTGACCTGTAATCTTCAAATCTCCAGATGAGCCCAATGCATCAAGAATGGTAAATTTATCACGGTCAATCTGTACACGACCGGTACCCACATCGCCAAGAATAATAACATACAGATTGGAATAATCGACCGTAACAATGGGGTCACGAACCAAATCTTTTTCCATAATCAAATCACGAATAGTCTCTTGAAGTTCTTGACGATTCAATCCTGCCACATGAATTTTACCAAGCATCGGGAAACGGATGCACCCATCTGTATCAATAGTATATCGAGAACCTTCATTTCCTCCCCCTGAACTACTTGTTGAAAGACTAAACTGCTTCGAAAGTTCTTCCCTTTGGGTACTTACCAAAATACGAATCTCATCATCCGCCTTGAATTTTATTTCGACAGGGTTCTGCACCATAATGGACTTACCCATGTTGAAATCTTGGAAATAGGCAATGTCTTTAGGAGTAGAGCAAGAACTCAACATCGCCACAATGGTCACCATGACCACACTGAGAAACCAAAACGCTTTCTTCATATTTAATGTTTTTTAACTTTTTCTTATAGTCTGAATGCCCTCTTTCTTTTTCAACAAGCACAAATCCGCTCGTTTCACAAAGAAACATACCCTTACTTCACCCCAGCAAAGGCATCTTTGTCTTTATCAGAGCGTTAGAAAGGCTTTCAACTTGAAATGGACTTGTAAAGGTCACGAATTTAGGTCGTTTTTTACAAATTGATGTCAAATATACAAAAATTATTAAATACGAAAGAAATTTTTGAGAAAGTTTTTTCTGAACCTAAAATCCGCAACTAATGGTGATGCAGACTTTTTTTCACAACTTCCACAATATCATATCACCATCATTCACAACATCCCTGCACTCATATCCACGACTTTCTGTCCCCCTTGAATGTTTGACAATTTAGCGTTGGGACAAAAGTCAATTTGGCGTTGGAACAAAAGTCAATTTAGCGTTGGAATAAAAATCAATTTGGTGTTGGAACAAAAGTCAATTTGGCATTGGAACAAAAAGATGTCCCAACGCTAAATATTTTTTTGTTACAATGCTAAATATTTTTCTATTACAACGCTAATAAGTTCTTTGTTATAATGCCAAATAAGAAAGGAGTATCAGGCAGGAGGCCTTGCAGGGGCTTCCAACCCTTCATTGACGAATGAATTACCATGACTTTTGATGATTGTGGACCGCCATTCATAAAAAGTCCACGGATGCGGTATGTTGCATCCGTGGACATAAAACACATGGTGATTGTCCCAGAGAAATGAAACATTGAGGATGAGCCTCAATTGCCATCAGGCTTCACGATGTCGATGAAAGGAGCATCATTCCAATGGAAGGTTTTCCAATCATCGGGAGATGACGGGTCAAAAGTGGTATAGTCGGGGCGAAGGTGTTGCATGACAGGAAGATTGAGCGACTTCATTCCTTCGACCATCATCTTGGCAATCTCGTATGCACCATAAGGGTTGAAATGGGTGTTATCTTCAAAGGCTTTTGCTTGTCCCGGATAGGTGCCTGCAGGATAGTGAACAAGGGCATGTTTACTGCCTTCCACACCTAATGTCTCATAAAACGTGCGAGTCATGTCATGCAATTCGATGATTTGTACACCAAGGTCTTTTGCCACCCATCGCATGGCTTCGGGATAGTTGGCATGGGTCTCCAGAATCTTTCCTTCCTTATCAAAAGAACGGCGTTGCGTCGGAGTGACTAAAATCGGCGTAACACCTTTAGCACGAGCCTCATCCACGAACTGCTTGAGTGCATAAGCATAATTATAGAACGCTCCACTGCCTGGACGCTTTTCTTTCTGGTCATTATGTCCGAACTCCATCAAGATGTAGTCACCTTGTTTCATCAATGACACGATTTTCTTCAGACGACCTGCACCTATGAACGAGGTTGCCGTTTCACCACTTTCCGCATAGTTAGCAACAGCAACTTCATCTGTAAACCAACGAGTTATCATCTGTCCCCACGATGCCCAAGGCTCATAATCTTGGTCAACAACTGTAGAGTTTCCGCACAACCAAAGCGTAGGAACATCATTGGCGGGTTCTATCAAAATAGAGGAAACAGCAGGTGCATCACCGTTTACTTCGATGGTCAGTTTGTCATCCCAATTCATTTTGGTCTCTTCACGCTTCTTGATGCGTACACGATCGGTCTTTCCATCAGGCAGACTGATAATCGTATTACGTTTGTTCACTACAAAAGAACAGGGTTTGAACTCACCTTTCTTGGTTTCGACATTCTGAACAAAAAGACGACGCGATTCGGCACGCACAGTCGTATTTCCTTTCTTTTTCTTCGAGCCAAGCGTCACCGTCACCTTATAATTGCCATCAGGAACAGCAACAGAGAAGTAGAAGATGCCATCTGAAAGTTGATAAGTATCGTTTTGAGACTTTCGAGCCTCATCAATGACATATTGAAAATCATATCCATAGCCTTTCTCTGGGGTAAACGCATCGGTAGGTTTCACTTGGATGGCGGATTTGTCACGACCATCAAAGGAGAAAGTTTGTGCTTGGAGGTGAAGGACGGGCAGCGACAGAGCCGCCGCACACAACAAGGAGGAAAGAATCTGTTTCATTATCATTTTTAAGTTTCGGGGGTTGTCCCCCTTTGAAGTTAAAGAAGTTAGAGAAGTTATCGCTTCGCTCGAAGTTAAAGACGTATGTGATGCAGCCCCGCAATTGGTATCGTCTTTAACTTCTCTAACTTCTTTAACTTCGAGCGAAGCGATAACTTCCGAAAGTTGAGTTATTATTTCTTCGGTTTTATTGAATTATCCAATGCAGGTTTTAACTCATCTGGAGAATCGTTCGTGTACATATTCACTTCGCCTGCCACTTTGGTGAACAGGTCTGCTATCAACTGAGCATCCAGCGTCCATTGCGGTTTGAACTTTTCTGATTGCATATACGCAAGGATAGACTCTCGCATCTGACGGACCACGATTCGTTTGTCAAGATTGTTAGAGATGTCCATCGTTGTCATCACCAGTTTCCCTTTACCCACATTTGCCTCGAAAAGCATACCAATTTTGCGAGAGACAAACCATGTGTCAATGCTCTGCACAAGCGGTTGGAAATCTTTAGGGAAATCCGTGAACTGCATCACTTGAGCATGATTGACCAGTTCCCACCATTGCATATCTGAGTGATCCTCCGTAGGGAAGAGGTCAAAGATGGAGTGTTCACGCTCCACGTAAATACCCGTCGTGTGCGGAGGTCTCATCTTAAACCATGAGGTGTTCCAAAAGACTGGTGTGAACTGCTGCATGACCTCCTTGCCGTATGTCACCTTTCCAGCCGCACAAATCAGCACCTTTCCACCCTTGTTCAGCACTTTCATGGCTCTTGCATCTAAAGAGTCTGTCACATAAATGTCCTTAGGCATCCATGTCTTTTTCTCATATTGGATATTAGCAACAGAAGACGTTGGATACACCCAGAAGTTCCATTCATTGACACCATTTCCAGGTTCTGCACCTTGAATATACACGACAAGTTGCATCATAGCAGGCTCCTTTATGTCAGAAAGAGGAACAGAGATATGCCCAAGGTCTATATTTCCGCCTACAGGAAGGTCACGAGCAGGCATCTCCCCTCTTGCATATATCTTTCTATGATCCAACTTCTCTTTCGCCGTCGAGCCCTTTGGATATTGATAGATGATCCACTTAGGAGTAGCACCCTTTATTTCCTTCTCTGAGAACTGGCTCAACTCCACATCTGCCTCAAAGGTCTCATCATTCTGATAGGTGAACTTGGGGAGTTTTGCCAATGGCACCACAGGAGAACAAAAGTTATGAAATTCTCCATTAAACGTGTAGCCCTTATCTCCAAAGAACACATCCGTCACGCCCACCAATGCCGTGCCCTGCCCCGAATAGTCATTCAGCGAGAGCAACTGGAAACCCGCATAATCAGGAGTTCGGAGGGTTCGTTCTATCTCCGCCTTGTAACACAAAAGTTGCAACCTGCCCGATGCCCACAAAAACTTGGAAGCACGAGACTCCATGCCATTATCCCTCAGCAAATCACGGAAAATCTCAAAGTTCTTCGCTTTGTTGACTCCCTTATATTTACTGATTTCGCTGAAGTTCGGGAATGCACACCACTGCCCTGTTTCATGGCTGACAAACGGCATGGTGATAGGCGTGTTTGGCATATCCTTCCCATTATACATCGCAATGTTTTTCTCGAAGTTCACCACCGATTCAGGAGCGTGCCTTGTCCACTCGTTCAGCCCTCTGGCACCAGCCTTCACTGCATATTCGCTGCCCGGTTGCCATGCCCAACCACCACCGACACTGAATCCACAATACAGATGACGCGGATCATATTCCTTCATCTGTGCCACATGGTCAGTTGACCACTTCACCCAGTTGCCCGCAGGTTCGTTGCCAAAGGCGTAGAAAGTGAAAGAAGGGTGATTGCCGTACTCGTTCACAATCGCAATACTTTCGTCCATCAAGTAGGTGTCGATGGGTTCGCCTCTGCCCAACCTTACCCCATGATTAGGCCATGAAGGTCCTTCGGGCTGAATGTAGAAGCCCGTCATATCTGCTGCCAGGAATGCCGCTTCCGGAGGGCAATAACTATGGAAACGTATATGGTTCAGACCATACGATTTGCAAGTGTTGAACACATTCAGCCACGCATCCAAATCCATTGGAGGATAACCCGTGTTGGGGAAGTCGCAGTTCTCCACAGTACCACGCAGGAGGATTTGCCTGCCGTTCACGTAAAACATCTTCCCCCGAATCTCCATCTTCCGCATTCCGAAGACCGTCTCTTTCCGACTTACCTGCCCATCCGCCGTCTTCACTTCCACTTCCAACCTATACAATTGAGGGTGGAACTCATCCCACAACAACATTCCATCTCCCATGTCAAGCACGATGTCAGATGCGATACTTTTCTCATTGTTCAACGTCACCGCCACAGGAGTGCTTTCCACCACATGCTGCTTGTCCGTATTGAAAGCCGTTGCCTTCATCTTGATGACGGCTCTCTGGTGAGGTTTGCTGTCGAGCATTTCCACATGCACACGTGCCGTTTGATGATCCACATCAGGATAGACAGCCACATAGTCAATCGCATTGAACGGACGAAGTTCTATCTTACCGACAATGCCGTTCCAGTCGCCCTGCGTCTGGTCGCTCACAGAGTGTGAATCCTGTCCCACCTTCACAGTCTCGGGGTCATTATCCACACAAATGGCAATCGTATTTTCTCCAGGCTTCAGCAACCCATAAAGATAAAACACATGAGGAACAGACAACGATTTCTGCACACGGTCAACCTTCTCCCCATTCACCCATACTTCCGTTGTGATATGAGGACGTTCCAGATATAACGTGTACATCGGCACCGCCTCGTCTTCTGGCAGCACCACCGTCCGCTTATACCACGCCTTCCCCACATAGTGTTTGTCAGGTGTCAGGAAGAACTGCAGTTTCATCTCCTTACCAGGATTGCGATACTTCTTCATGTAAGGATTGAAGAAGTAACTGGAATCGTAGAGTGACCCCACCCATTTGGTATCCACACTGATATCATCGCCTTTCAACTGCTGAGGCATCGATGCCGGCAACGTTATCTGGTCGCCGAAAGGCACATCCTTCTCAAACCACTTCTCGACAACGCCCTTGTTTTCGCGGTCAATCTGGAACTGCCACACGCCACTCAAGTCTATGCTTTGAGCCCGAAGCATGGTATGAGCGAAAAAGCACAGGACAAAAGCCCATAAAAAATGAAGACAAAATACAACAGGTTTCATGTTAGTTAGCATTTTGGGTGCGAAGATACAAAAAAAGCGACAAACTCCCAAGGAGAATGTCGCATAAATCACACAATTTGTGTTCTGAACAACTTGGTTCTGCACAAATTACTCACCAGGAGCAATTGCACCTGCAGGACAAGCATCTGCACATGTACCGCAGTCCACACAAGCATCTGCGTCAATTACATACTTGCCATCACCTTCGCTGATAGCACCTGATGGACACTCACCTACGCAAGTTCCACACATTACACAATCGTCACTAATTACGTAAGCCATAATGTTAATTTACAATTTCACTATTTACTATTTATAATCACTCTTTTCGTCTGCAAATGTAGGAAAACTTTTCCATACATACCAAATTTTAGGTAGAGAAAAATGCTTCTGCCATACAAAAAGGTACTCAGAAGTGAGTA
>CALAVF010000308.1 GCA_937892315.1 uncultured Prevotellaceae bacterium
GTCTGTCAAAACATACTATTCAACCTTTTGCTCCAAATACCGAGCATGGTTGTAGTTGGGGATTATGACAGAGACTAATGGTTGATTCTATTCTGTTGTCATATATTATTGCTTCTTTGTTTTCATTTTGTCGTTTCCTTGAACGATAGTGACAGACAAGTTCCTAACCATAGGGAATTGATAGATCCTGTACAAAATCTCGCTTTTTTCTTTTGTATTGATAAATTATTTGTACCTTTGCACCGAAATTACACTTTTGAATGTTTAAAACAATATTATTTTTGCACTTCTTAAGATGCAAAACATCGCTAAAAGTATTCTTTTGAATAAGCAAAACAACTTAAATTAACCATAATGAACCGTTTAATTGAAAATTACAATCGTTTGCTGGGGGAAAGCAGACCGTCAACTTTCCGTTATTTGTACGATAGTATCAATTGGAAAAACCGTTTGATTGTGCTTAAAGGAGCGAGAGGTGTAGGCAAAACGACAATGTTATTGCAACATATTGCAAATGCCTTTGAGGACACAACCAAAGCCCTCTATGTCTCTGCAGACCACATCTGGTTTGCCAATCACTCCTTGATTGATTTGGCAGAATACCACTATACACATGGTGGCACCCACTTGTTTCTTGATGAGGTGCACCGCTACCCTTTCCAGACATGGTCAACAGAACTAAAGAATATAAGAGACAAATACCCGACCCTACACATCATCTTTTCCGGTTCGTCACTTCTCCAACTCAACCAGTCTTCAGCCGATCTCTCCCGTCGCTGCATCTTCTATGATATACAGGGATTGTCCTTCCGTGAATATCTATTGCTCGAAAAGGACATTAACCTTCCTGCCTTGGAACTTACCCATTTACTCAATCATCATGAGTCGATTGCAGCAGAAATAACCTCCAATTTGAAGGTACTCCCACTATTCGACGAATATCTTCGTCAAGGCTACTATCCGTTCTATAGGGAATATCGTCGTTCCTATGCAAAGGCAATCCAGCAAGTTGTCACCAACATCATTGACACGGATATGCCTGCCGTCCGACGCATGGAGTATATCACCTCCATCAAACTCAAACGACTGTTCGTCCTCATTTCCCAGTTAGTACCCTTCACACTTAATCTCACAGCACTTGGACAGCAGATAGAGTCTCCTCGTCAGGCTGTGATGAAGATGTGCCTGCTGCTACAAGAGGCATCACTTCTGAATTTGCTTTATAGCGAAAAACTCAATATGAACCAACTATCAAAGCCTGAGAAACTATATCTTGAAAACACAAATCTCCTTTATGCGATGTCGAGCCGGGCCGAAATAGGCACAGTTCGTGAGACATTCTTTGTCAATCAGTTAAAGGAATCACATGACATAGCCTACACTGACAAAGGAGATTTCAAGATAGACCAAACATACACATTCGAAGTGGGCGGCAAGGGAAAAGGGTTCAGTCAGATTAAAGACATCCCCGACAGTTTTGTAGTAGCCGACGAGATTGAGATGGGTTTTGGCAACAAGATCCCCCTCTGGATGTTCGGGCTGTTGTATTAATCTCTACAGAGCCTCAATATACGCCTTGTGGTTCATGCCCACTGTGGCTCCTATTTGATGCAATTCGGGAGCAGAATTCCGAAAATGCATAAAAATAACGAAAGAAAATTATCTTCCTCGAGGCATCGAAGCCATCTTCAAGGAAGCGTCACAATACTTCTCGGTTATATCAGTCACAGAACCTCGGCAATCAGGATAAACCACATTGCCTAAACACCAATAATTCAAGTTTGGCATATTATAATTAGGAAGATGGATTAAGACACCCGTTAACAATAAAGCGGTTGTATATACAGGGGACTTTGAAAATCCATTAGCGATGTGAAGGTTTTTTAAGTTATGACCACCTCTACAAACTGCTAAGAAAAGCAGAATAATTATAGAGGAGAGAAGTCAGCGTTTCTTATGCTATCCTTGTTTGCTTTCGCCTTCAATTCATCTTCTAAAATAGAATACACATATCCTGCACTCTGAATATACAATTTCGTATTAGGGTCGGACAAACGAGCATAGGTCTCAGAACGGAACAATTCCGAGAAAGCCTTCTCTATAGGCAAAGATAAAGTCTGCCCAAGCCTCGGTATAACCCTCAAAACACAAAACCTTCAACTCGGGAGAGGACATCAGTTGTTCGTCAAACTCGAATGTCATGACTGTTGCTTCTCCGCCCCACATGGTAATTGCCGCATAGGCACGCTCCCACGCTTGTTGCAGGTCCGCAGAAAGATAGAATGCCCGGCCGAAATCCTTGAAAGGGCGTGACTTGGACAAATCAATCCTATCTATTGTCATATTGCTTCCATGATACAGTTTCATTTGGCAGTTCCTCCCTGACGGCGACAATACTCATCCAAATCATCTACCACTTGGTCGAAATCCTGAGTGTGCAGAAATCCGTAATGCTTGACCAACAACTTATCGCAGCCATAGCGACTCAGATACTGGTACGCTACAGGTTCCGTATAGCGGTGTTTCTTGGCAAACAACGTCACTATCATTGCCACGAAGTTAATCTTGTTCAACGTAATCTCCGACATGTGTCCAATTCTTAATAAATCTGTTGCAAAGATAGCAGAAATCTACTATATCACCAAATTATTTAAGTTTTTTCACCTCAAGCACCTTCCATCAGAACTTTCAATACCGTCCTCTGTCATTTGTGGGTGCCCATAGAAGAATCCTTTTTCATGATCCTCAACTCCTCATTTCACGTTGTCATCCCGATGACTGTAGCCTAATTCTTTCAACAATTGCTTGTTCCACTCTTTACAGTTCATGCCCACAGTGATGATGGATATCATATTTTTCTTCCCAAAGAAATGTTTTTTGTTCTTTTCTTTCTCTCTAAAGAAACTTTTCTCCGTTTTTTCTTTCTTTTTAAAGAAACTATTTATATCTTTGCACCCGATTAAACCCAAAGTGCATTTGATATGGAAGCATTGTTCTTGGCATATAGCCGTCGGTTAGAAGAAACCAGTTGTGAATATCTCCGCTATCTCTATTCCCAGATAGAATGGGACGAACGTCTCATCGGCATCAAAGGTGCCAGGGGTGTTGGTAAAACCACCATGCTGCTACAGCACATAAAACTATCCTTCCCTGACACGTCAAAAGCCTTTTACGTATCTCTCGACCATATATGGTTTACTACCCATACCCTGCTGGAACTGACAGAATACCTGTACACCCATGGTGTCACCCATCTATTTCTTGACGAAGTCCACCGCTATCCCGGTTGGATCAAGGCCATCAAGAACATCTACGACAGTTATCCTAAGTTCAGCATTGTATTTACAGGCTCCTCGCTGCTCGAAATTGACAATGCCGAGGCCGACCTCTCCCGCCGTCTTCGCACCTACGACCTCGAAGGGTTGTCTTTTCGCGAATATCTGGTCATCAACCATATCGTCCAGATAGACCCTTTGCCATTAGACGATATCCTCACCCGCCATCAGCAGATAGCGGCAGGCATCACGTCCCGATTGAAAGTGCTCCCCCATTTTGAGCAGTATGTCAGACAGGGCTACTACCCATTCTTTCTTGAGACCTCATCCGCAGTCAGTTATTATGACCGAATCCAGCATGTCATCACCACCGTCATAGAGAACGACCTGCCAGCCGTAGAGAATATCGAATATGAGACACTTCAGAAAGCCAAACGGCTGCTGGTCCTATTGGCACAGATGAAACCCTTCACCCCCAACGTTTCCTCCCTTTGCGAATCATTATCCACCACCCGCAACCAACTCATCCGTATGCTTTTCCTGCTCCACCGTGCAGCCCTTCTTCGACTGCTATACACAAACAGGAAAGACCTCAAGGCTTTAGGCAAACCAGAAAAGATTCTTTTCAACAATCCCAACCTTATGCATGCATTGGCATTGCCAGCCGATATTGGTACCATTCGGGAGTCCCTCTTTGCCGCCATGCTTTCCCAGAGCCACGCCATTCAGTACCCTAAACAAGGCGACTTGTTAATCGACGGCAGATACCTTTTCGAAGTGGGCGGCAAGGGAAAAGGGTTCAGTCAGATTAAAGACATCCCCGACAGTTTTGTAGTAGCCGACGAGATTGAGATGGGTTTTGGCAACAAGATCCCCCTCTGGATGTTCGGGCTGTTGTATTAATCTCTACAGAGCCTCAATATACGCCTTGTGGTTCATTACCCACAGTGACTTCAGTCGCTCTTTCAATATCAGATTCGTCAGATACGTATCTATAAAACTGGTGCCACCAGTAATCATGCAATTCATATCTTAGTCTTATATAAAATCATCTTTCCAATCATTTCTCAATCATCAACCCGTTTGTCACTCTCCTATAATTATCATTCCATTATTTCGTATTGGATGTTTTGCTTTTTTAATAAATCCACTGTTTTTTGCGATGGACTCACTAAAACATTCAAATCTTTTTCCACTTTCAATAGTGGTAAGTCATCATGATGGTCAGTCACAAACACGACCATCTCTAAAGAGTTTTGTTCTAGCAAAGCCAATGTGTTCTTTTTCTTTTGTTCATTCACATTTTCATACCAGTTCTCATCTATCGGCATTGGCGTTGCACATACAAAATCAAAAAGGTAATGAGTTCCTATTAGTTCAGCATATACGCTTGGAGCAGCAGAAGAAAGAACTGTGACAAACCCCATTTCTCGATGTTTTTCCAAAAGTGAAACGACCCTCTTGTTCTCATATTCATACAATAGGGTAGCAAACTCTTCAATCTTAAACAAAGACACATAATGCTTTGAACAGGCCAAAATCATTCTCTTCAATTTTTCATGAGAAGAGATTATGCGTATCTTCCGAGATGTACAAATGGGCGAATCGTTAGGTTCAGATCGGAAGAGCGTCGTGTAGGGAAAGA
>CALAVF010000309.1 GCA_937892315.1 uncultured Prevotellaceae bacterium
TAAGGTATTCCCTTAGTTTCCTGCCCGACACGGGGGTGAACACCCTCCCGAGCACGCTGTCTGCCGCGAACTCCTCCTGCCCGGGGAAGACCACGTTCCGCCTGGAGAGTTCACGCAGTTTCTCGTCACACACCTCCCCCGCCATCTTGCGGACGAACGCATGTTTGAGCACCGCCGCCACCTGCTTGTATCGCCACGCCCCGAAGGTCGTCCTGCCGTGCGTCTGCAACTCCAGCAGCACCTGCACCAGCGAGAACACGGGCGTGTTTGCCAGCGGATAGCCCATCGTCACATTCAGGGCAGGCACCGCCCCCACGCTGTGCAGCACAGGCATCAGCAGCCCCTCGTTGCAGAGCACCACCGCCGACTCCTGTAGTGGCTCCCCCTCCCCCAAGGTGTGCATCCATCCCTCCAGGTAGCGAGCCTGGGCATCCTCCGTCGGCGACTGGATGAACGTGATGCGTTTCGGCAGCCTCATGTTGCAGAAGAAGTCCCTGTCCCCCAACTCCTCGCCCAGCAGCCTCCTGTTCTCGTTGATGAACTGCCCCGCCTCATACTTGCTCAGCAGCGACCTGCCCCCCGCACGGGGCTGCGTGTAGGTCAGGTCATAATCCCAGTAGAACTTCGCGTCGCGGTTCCGCTTGATGTATCGAAACAGTTCCATCTCCGTCTTGCTCAGCACATTGAAGCCAACCATCGCGTAGGTGGTGGAAGTCAGCCGCCCGTCCACGTGCCCCAAGTTTTCAATCACTTCTCTTTTCAGCATTCCCTCATACACCATCGGCTCGCCCACCCTCGGGTGGAGCAGCATCGCCCGGTAGTCCTCATACATCTCCGCCATTCTGTTCCACAACGTCCTGAACCGATTCTTCAAGGGCGTGTCGGGATTCACCTCGTCGAAAAACCTGCCGAAGAACCGTTCAATCGCCTCCCGCTGCTCCGCCTCCAGAAAGGAGAAGTCCTCCATCTCCTTCAGGTCGGCGATGTTCACGAAGAGATTCCTCGCCTCCACCATGTTGTTGTCGATGTCGCCGAAGTCGCTCAGCATCATCTCCATCAGCCCCCACAACTCGTCCAGCCCCCTGTCGGGGCTCATCTTCCGTGCATACGCCTCAAAGAGTTTCACCGTCAGTGCCATCGGGTCGCCCACCACGAGGTCGGACAGCGACGCAAACAGTTCGCTGATGGTCATATATTCAGGAGTCCAGATGGTCTTTCCCCCCGCGTTCTCCCACAGGTATTGGTTGAAGAACAGCGACGCACGCTTGTTGGGGAAGATGACGGTGGTGCCCTGAAAGTCGCCCCCCACTTTTCGGTATAGGTCATCAGCCACAAGTTTCAGAAAAGGAGTCATGTCAAAAATCAAAAAAAAGTTATATGTCAAATGTTAGAGGGAGAATGGAGAATGTACACCAACTGATTGCCGGTGCCGACTCCTTTGATGCCGCTGTTGGGGTCGCGGCGTAGCAGCCGCAGTTCCCGTGTGGCAGAACTGTGTCCCAGTCCTGTCAGTGCCATGTAGTCTATCACTCGCATGAAGGGGTGGCTCGACAGATATTCGATGGCACGTCGGCGGCGTTCCTCCAGACTTGTGTCCGTCCGTCTTATTGTCTTCACCTCGCCCACCTTCTCCAGTTCCGTCTCGCGGCGAAGCCGACGAAGCCAGTCGGCATCTGGAATGAAGTTTATCCCTCTGATATACACGTTGTAAGTGTCGTATCGTTCACCCTCTTCTTTCACCGTCTCAGCCTCCTCGCGGTTCTTCATGCCCAGGGCGATGTTGAACGTCCCGATGCCGTCGATTTTCACCGAGTGTCCCAGTTTCAGGTACGACTCCATCGACCTGACCACCTCGCCCAACACGCCGTCGATGATGCCACGGCTGAATCCGCTCGACTTTGCCATCTCGTTGGCGAAATAGGCGTAAGAGATCTGGTCGCAGTGGAAAGCCTTCGGGAAGACCCTCCTTTCGCCCGTCTTCTGCAGGTCGGGCATTTCTTGAAATGTGTACTCCATGCTGTCAGTATTCTTTCTGGTTCGATGTTTTTTGCTTTAGAGGGCACAATGAATGTCCTCGCCATTTGGTTGTTACGATATTTTTTCTTACCTTTGCATCACGAATTTGGCAAAAGGCAAACATCCTCATTTCCGTTTCTGTTTGCAAATTTACTCACTTTTTTCGACACTTCCAAATTCCACCTTTCAAATCTTTCCCTGATTTCATCAAATCCAAGGCTGACACCACCGAATCCAGCCTTGATTCCATCGAATCTTTGCCTGACCCGAAGCCCGTATGCCGTCATCATTTTTCCCCGCTCCGTTTTTGCCCATTCGAAAGTTTTCCGTATCTTTGCCGCCAAATGAAAACAATACGACTCATGAAACAATGGACAAATGTGCTGCTGGGATGCCTGACGGTGCTGTTGGCAGCCTGTGTGGAAAATGGCTCGTCTGACTGGGAAACCCTGCGTGACGAGGCGAACGAACTTTACAACCAGTCACGCTTTGAGGAAGCCAAGCAAGCCTACGAACGGGCGATGAAGGAGGGCAATCCCACCGAGAAGGGACGGCTCTATCTGCGGCAGGACATCATCGACTGCCATCTCGCCATGGGTGAACCGACCGAGGCTCGCCAACTGCTGAAGGTGCAGATGGAGGAGGCACGCAAGACGGGCAACACATACGTGGAGGCGGAAGTGAAGTTCGCACTGGGTGAGCAACTCCGCGAGGCTGGCGACAAAGAGAAGAGTTACGCGTATGTGCGTGAGGCGATAGAACTGATGGAACTGTGCGACGATGCCGATGCCGTCAACACGCTGATCTACTACCACTACCGCATGGCTCTCTGGCTGGGCAAGGACAAGCGTTACAGCGAGGCGATTGCCCACACGGGGGGGGTAGAAAAATGGTGGAAAGAGTCCACCGACACGGCGGCTGTCAAGCGGATGTGGCAGGGGGCACTCGCCACACGTGCCTACCTCTACGTGAAGACCGACAGCCTCACGCTGGCTGACGAGGCATACCACCAATGGCAGACGTTGCAGCCCTTCAGCATTCTGACCGAGAAGGACATCTGCCCCTACCTGATGGAGCGGGGGCTGTATGAGTCGGCACTCGACATCTACGAACGCTATGAGCAGTTTGTGCAGGAGAAAGAGGGGCGGTGGAGCAATCAGATGTGGGTGCTGAAAAGCAACGAAGCGAACATCTATGCCCGCATGGACAGCGGCAACCGTGCCTACGAGTTGATGCTGGAGGCGAAAGAAATCAAGGACACGCTCCAAGCCCGGCAGGCGGAAGAGAATGCCCAGCAGTTGGAAGCCGTCTATCAGAACCAGCAGAAGACGGAGGAAATCAGCCGCCAACGCATTTGGATTGTTTCGCTGGCGGCACTGCTCGCCATCGTGCTCGTCGCCTTGGGAGGGCAGGTGGCTGTAAGAACCATCAGGCGACGCAAGGACCGTGCGATGGCTGAGGTCATCAGGGAGATGGCTGCCAATGCCGCCGAGGTGACATCTCAACAGACGGAACAGGAAAAGGAGACAGCAGGAGAGGACACGGCAGCCGAGACGACAGATGATGCCACCCGTGCCGACCGGTGCCGCTTCATGGCGTTCGATGCTGCCGTGTGTCAAGGACACCTCTACCTGAAACCCGAAGTGACCCGCGACGTGCTGATGGGCATCATGGCGGTGAACAGCCAGACCTTCTCACGCATCATCCGCGAGCAGAGCGGCTGCCAAAATCTGAGTGAATACATCAACAGGAAACGCATTGACCACGCTTGCCGACTGATGGAGAAGCACCCCAACTGGACGATGGAGGCGATTGCCCACGAGTGTGGTTACAACAATGTGCGAACCTTCAACACGCAGTTTAAGAAGTGGCGAGGGCAGACCCCCAGCGACTATCAGCAACAGGTTGGAAAGCCCGAAAACAGGGAGGTTTGAAAAAATCTTCCATACGAATTGAAAAAATCTTCCACCCCTGAAGCCATCGACGTTTTGAGCGTTGGTGGCTTTTGTCTTACCTTTGCAATCGTTACGCTTAACAAGTATTAACCAAACTTTAACTAAAACCCTAAATCAATGAAAAAGAAATTTCAGATTCTGACCATCGCCTCGCTGGCGATGATGGCAGCCGTGCTGACAACCGGCTGTAGCGATGACGACGACAACAACACGCCGCTCGACCCCTCTGAGGTGGTGGAAGAAGGTGCCGAGGACATTGCCGACGGCGTGATGTATCGCGTGGTGCGAGCAGACAGCCTCGACCAGTTCAAGATGCCCCTCAAGGTACTGACCAAAGTGGACATCACACCCGAAAAGAACGACTACTACGGTGCGAAAATCGTAGAGGAGAACGGAACAAAGTATGTGGTGCCTGTGCAGAAAAAGGCACAGGACAAGCCGCTGGTGGCAGTACGTGTGAAAGTGTCGCCACGCACCAATCCAGAACTGGGCCGCAACGTCTTCCTGCTGTTCTACAACCCCGACGCTGTGCCCGCCAGTGCCAAGACCCGTGCCTCGACCGCGGACAATGTCTATCGCCGGTGGATTGGTCGCCCCATGAACTACTGGCAGGGGCTAACGCCTAAGTCGGACAAGGTGATTATCAGTTATGATGACATCATCACTCTTGGCGACACACTGCTGGTGGAGACTCCGCCACAGGTGAAAGAGTTCTGTGTGGAATATTCGGGCGCGACCTGCGAGGAGACCACCCATGCCTTTGCGGCAAACGTGGGTGTGTCATGGAAAACGTCACGCAAAAGATTGTTGGCGACTCCCGCTACCCCCGCCGCACAACAGACAGAAGATGGGTTGTGGGAGGCTGTTAAACCTTCAAACAAGGCTAAAAGTGGTACACTTGACTTTGGTGTAGCAGGCTCGTTCAATACCAGCAATAGTTATGAATACTATATCAATATGTATCGCAATCAGTTGATGGATGTCGCACTGAATATGGGCAGATTCGAAGCGAATGACAACGGAGGCATTCCCGATGCGGCTTTGTTGTGGAAATTGACCAACAAAGATTTCCGCAATGCGATTGAGGCAGTAAAAGACCCGAATACTTTCAATACGACCACCTTCTACAACTCGTGGGGAACAGATGTGATTACCCAAGGACGTTTTGGTGGATGTTACTACTATGTGTACGGACGTCGAGAGAATGCCTACGAAACTTCTGTTGATGTTGACGCTGTTGCGAACTTCAAGACTGCTTACCCTAACAGTTCGGGTACTAATGGTCAAAACCAATGGCTGTTGATATTCCAACTTAAAAACTCTGACTTCGTCTCCAGCAGTGCTTCTGCCACTTACAACTATGACCATTACTATGAGGCTTCTCGTGCTCAGAAGTTTGAATTGACCGTAGGTGGTAACCTGCACACGGCTAACGACATCAGTACCTGGATTAGTGGTTTCTCGGACAAGAGCAATTGGCAACTCATCAGTTATCGTGTGGGCGATGACGACCCCACATACTCTACAGACGATTTTGTGAGTGGACAAGCCTTGCCAGCAGATGGTCCCTACACCTATCCTATCGACCAATACATCTACAATATGGCAGAGGGTTTTGAACTGTCTCTCGGCTCAGAGGCACTGCCATTGGACAAGGAGCAGATAGCCAAGTGGAAGAAGATTGCACAGAAACTTGCCGATGCACGTGTTGACTACATTGCCAGTCATGCACTGCCTCTGTATGAGAAACCGCGTCTGGTCATTGCCGATTTCATGATGAAGAACGGTGACAACGGAAACCAAAAAGGCGACCCCAATCCGTTTATCGCTGAAGATCCACGCGAGGCAGGAAAGTACCGCATCTACTATCCAATGATGGCACATCCTCAGAACGCACCAATCGATGGTGGCTATGCTTTTGAATCGTCACAATCTACCTATGCTGTTGACCCTTCGGATAGTAAAGATGAATATTGGTATTATGCACTGGCAAGTGAGGATGACTGCACAGGCATTGTGGACATTATCTTCCATAATAAAAATAAAAAATACTATGAAGATCGTGGCGATAATGCACAAGAAGCACATCCTGGCTACCTGATTAACAACAATGTGGTGAAGGTTAAATATTTTGATGCGGGGTCAGATAACGCCCAAGACAAAATAACAGCCATAGCACTGGTAGAACCAATGAAAAAGTCTGTTGACACCGACCACATCTATGCCTGCACTGGAGGCTCTGAGTTGAAGAGAAGTGCAACTCAATCGGAAACAAGAAAGTGGGAGGATTGGTGGAATCAGGAAATGAAAGTCTCGGATAATGACTATGATGAGTACTGGTATGAGGGTGGCATATCAAATCCGCACGAACTCATCCCTGTCTATAGCACGAAGACTTTACCGATTGACCGCGTGAACGAAAAGACGATTTGCCATCCTCTGAAGTGGGGACAATAATCGGCTAAAATGAAAACGGGAGATGTGCTTTCGGAATGTGCATCTCCCGTTTTTGCGTCTTTTTCTCTTTTTACACTTCCACCACACGCCCGTCGAGGATGTACCAGAGGTAGGCTCGCACGGAGGTGTAGCCCAACTGGGTGAGGCGGTGCTTGTAGTCTCTGATTTGGTGTACGTGTTCGGCAGGGGCGGAGGGGGTGCCGTCGCTGCGGGTGTGAAGGATGCCCCGGGCAGTCTTGTAGTCGATGACGATGGCTTGGTCGCCCTGCACGATGACGCGGTCGGGGCGGCGAGTGGTGGGGATGCCGTCGGCGTCGAGGAAGAGGATGGCTCGCTCGGTGAGCACCGTCCAGTCGGGGGAGAACCACTCGGGATGGGTGGGAGTGATGTCTCGGATGAGGCGGGCGACG
>CALAVF010000310.1 GCA_937892315.1 uncultured Prevotellaceae bacterium
CCATGCTCTGGTCGTGTACGATGACCTATCCAAACAAGCGGTCGCCTATCGTGAGGTGTCGCTGATTCTGAAACGTCCGTCGGGCCGTGAAGCCTATCCAGGCGATATCTTCTACCTCCACTCCCGTCTGCTGGAGAGAGCCGCCAAGATTATCTCCCAGCAGGAAGTGGCAGAGCAGATGAACGACCTGCCCGACAGTTTGAAGGGCAAAGTGCGTGGTGGCGGTTCGCTCACGGCACTGCCCATCATCGAGACGCAGGCAGGTGACGTGTCGGCTTATATCCCCACCAATGTCATCTCCATCACCGACGGACAGATTTTCCTTGAGACCAACCTCTTCAACCAAGGTGTGCGACCAGCCATCAATGTCGGCATCTCCGTGTCCCGTGTGGGCGGTAACGCACAGTTGAAATCGATGAAGAAAGTGGCAGGCACACTGAAGATTGACCAAGCCCAATACCGAGAGTTGGAATCCTTCTCTAAGTTTGGTGGCGACATGGATCCTGTCACAGCGTTCACCATCGACAAAGGTCGAAAGAACTCGCAACTGCTCATTCAGAAGCAATATAGCCCGATGCCCGTCGAAGAGCAAATTGCCATTCTCTACTGTGGCACCCACGGACTTCTGCGTGACATCCCAGTGGAGAAGACCTCCGAGTTTGAAGTGGCATTCCTCGACCTGCTCCGCACGGCACACAAAGACGATGTGCTCGCCCCACTCAAGGCTGGCAAGATTGACGACAACGTAACAGCCGCCATCGAACAGGTTGCCGCAAGCATCCAATTGTAAAATTGTACATCGTAAATTGTACATGAAATGGCCTCACTCAAAGAAATAAAAGGACGGATTGCGTCCATCCAGAACACACAGAAAATCACCAGTGCCATGCGGATGGTGGCAAGTGCCAAACTCCACCGTGCACAAGGCATGACGGAGAAGTTTCTGCGTTATCGGGATAGCCTGCAATCCATTGTGGAAAGCCTGGGAGGGCAGACCCTCCCATCACCCATTCCCGAACAAAGTTCGCCGTTCCCTACAGGGAAGGGCAGAAGAAGGTCTGGGTCTATTGTGCTTGTTCCCATTTCTTCCAACAGCGGTCTTTGTGGTGCATTCAACAGCAACATTGCCAAAGCCACCTTCAAGCGAATGAACGAATTGCAGTCGCAAGGCATCCAGGTGAAGCCACTGCCCATCGGCAAGAAGATTACCCACGAACTGAAGAAGGCGGACATCGACTGCAACCTCGGCTATTTCAACCTGCTCGAGAAGATTGAGAAAGGCGGCGACCTGGTTGAAGTGGATTTCCTGATGGAGTTTGCCTTGCAACTCTACCAAAGCGGCGAAATCGACGGTATCGAGTTCATCTACCACCACTTCAAGTCCATGGGCAGCCAAATCATCACGATAACCCCCATTCCCTTGGAGGCTCCGACCATTCAAGAGAAAGAAGATGACACATTCCTCACCGAGCCATCTCCTGCAGAACTCCTTGCCTCCCTCTTCCCACGCCTGCTCAACGCACAGACCTATGGCATTCTGCTCGACTCCCTTGCCAGCGAACACGCTGCCCGAATGATGGCAATGCAGACAGCGGATGACAATGCCAACGAACTGCTGAAGGAACTCACCTTATTGTACAACAAGACCCGACAGCAAGCCATCACCAACGAATTGATTGACATCATGGGCGGTCAGACCGAAAAACGTTGATAATATCTTTCGACCTGACTGGAGATGGCGGTCGTTTTTTGCGAGTCGAGGACACGAAGACGATACGAAAAACGAACGGACATCGAGGGAAACAAAGAAAATAAAATCGTCCATCCTTTTGTGAGTAAAAGGATGGACGATTTCTTTTCGCAAAACCGTACCTTTGCCCCCTCAAAGTGTCCTTTTGTGAATTTGTCCTTTTGTCCTTTTCGTGTGCGGACGCGTGATTCCTTATTATTATATATTATTCAAGTTCCGCAAGTTTCTAACTTGCCTGTTTTAATTGATAGATTTCAACAAAATGACTGAGTTTGTCCGATCGATTCACAAGCATATCGAGGATTTGTTCATCCTCGATATTGAAGCACTCTGCGA
>CALAVF010000311.1 GCA_937892315.1 uncultured Prevotellaceae bacterium
ACATCGACCTGGGCCAGATAGAGAAAGGCGGCTATCCGCACTTCATGCTGAAGGAAATCTTCGAGCAGCCGGAATGCCTGACAAACTGTATGAGAGGCCGTGTGAATGTGGAGGCAAACAACGTCACTCTTTCTGCCATCATCGACTACCGCAAGTTCCTCATCAACCCTCGCCGCATCATTATCGTGGCTTGCGGAACCAGTTGGCACGCAGGCTTGATTGGCAAGCAGTTGATAGAGGATTTCTGTCAGATTCCTGTCGAGGTGGAATATGCTAGCGAGTTCCGTTACAGCAAGCCCGTCATCAACGAGCAGGACGTGGTGATTGCCATCAGTCAGTCGGGAGAGACAGCCGACACATTGGCAGCCATCGAACTGGCGAAGTCGAAAGGGGCTTTCATCTATGGCATCTGTAATGCCATTGGCTCCAGCATTCCCCGCGCCACCCATACGGGTTCTTACATCCACGTAGGTCCCGAAATCGGTGTGGCTTCCACCAAGGCATTTACAGGTCAGGTGACCGTGCTGACCATGTTGGCACTGGCACTCGGCAAGGAACGTGGCACCATCGACAATGTGCGCTACGCCAAAGTGTTGGAAGAGTTGAACGCCGTGCCCGACAAGATGCAGGAACTGCTCAAGCAGGGAGATGCCATCAAGGACATCAGCCGCATCTTCACCTATGCCCACAACTTCCTCTACCTCGGCCGTGGCTACAACTACCCCGTGGCGTTGGAAGGGGCTTTGAAACTGAAGGAAATCTCCTACATCCATGCCGAAGGTTATCCTGCCGCAGAGATGAAACACGGTCCTATTGCGCTGATTGACGATGAGATGCCTGTGGTGGTCGTTGCCACGAAGAATGTGCTCTACGAGAAGGTGGTCAGCAACATTCAAGAAATCAAGGCACGCAAGGCACGTGTCATCGCCATCATCTCGGAAGGCGACGAGACCATCCGCAAAATGGCAGATGCGGTCATCGAACTGCCCCACACGGAGGAATGCCTCGAACCGCTCTTGGCTTCCATCCCGCTCCAGATGCTGGCTTACTACATCGCTGTGGCGAAAGGCAAAGACGTTGACCAACCCAGAAACTTAGCAAAATCCGTTACCGTAGAATAAAAAAGCAGGCCACCTCTGGTCATCACAGACCGGCAAGAGTGGCCTTTCTTTTTGAACAGGCAACATTCCCGGGCACTTGACGGGACAACATTCCTGTCACTTGGCAGGTTCTCCACAAAACAAAAAACACAATCATAATGAGAAACGTAACACTGATTTTAGAAGATGGCACCCAATTCCGTGGTCAGTCCTTTGGCTACGAAAAGCCTGTGAGTGGCGAGGTGGTTTTCAACACCGCCATGATGGGCTATCCCGAGAGTTTGACCGACCCTTCATACGCAGGTCAGATGCTGGTGATGACCTATCCGTTGGTGGGCAACTACGGTGTGCCTGCCTTCAGTTTCGAGAAGAATGGCATCGCCACCTTCATGGAGAGCGAGAAGATTCATGCCGAAGCACTCATCGTGAGCGATTACAGCGGTGAGTTTAGCCACTGGAATGCCGCAGAGAGCCTTGGCGACTGGCTGAAGCGAGAGCAGGTGCCTGGCATTACAGGCGTTGACACGAGGGCTCTGACAAAAGTGCTGAGGGAACACGGCGTGATGATGGGACGGCTGGAGTTTGAGAACGCGGAGACGACAGAAAAGATAGACACCCTCAACTATTCCAGCATCAATTGGGTGGCACGTGTCAGTTGCAAAGACGTGGTGCGGTACAATGAAGGTGCAGGAAAGAAGGTGGTGCTGGTGGATTGCGGTGTGAAGGCAAACATCATCCGCTGTCTGATCAATAGAGGCGTGGAAGTCATAGAGGTGGTATAATTGTACTCTGAAGGTGCAGTCCATGTGGGACGGGAC
>CALAVF010000312.1 GCA_937892315.1 uncultured Prevotellaceae bacterium
AGATTCAAGTGTGACTGGAGTTCAGACGTGTGCTCTTCCGATCTGGCTCATCCTTTTTCTCGATGGTCAGCGTGCCCTTCACATACGAAATCTCATAGTTCTGTGCCTCCGCACCCGACACCGTGATGTCGTAAGTTCCAGGCTCGCTGGAAGAAGTGGCAGCCGTCGTCGCAACAGGCTTCTTCGTCAACACGCTTTCTGTTTCACCGTTCTTGAAGCCGTTGTAGGTCACAGAGAAGGTGGGAAGCGGGTCGCCCTGCTTGATGGTGCAGTTATTGGCAGTCACTGTCAGTGGAGCCTTCATGATGGTCAGTGTACCCTCCACGTATGTGACTAGCGTGTTCGTCACAGTTCCTTGTGCCACGGCGATGGGGTAGGCGCCTGCGGGTGAGGTCTTCTTTGCCGTCGTGGTGAGTGCGGGTGTGCCGTTGAGAGCGGCACCTTCAGTTTTGTAGGTCAATGCGGGCAGGTCGTCACCATACACCATGCTCACGTTGTCGGCGGTGACAGTCACAGGCTGTTCCACATCCCCCGTCCGGTCGAGCGATTTGATCTGTATCGAATGCCAGTTGGTGCCCGTCTTGTCGGCAGTCATTCCGAGGTGCAGGGTGCCGTCCGTCACGTTGCATGCGAGCGTGTACTCGCCGTGGGTTGTCACCTCGCCGCCGATGTGAGTGGGGATGTACAGCCTCGTCCCGTTGGCGAAGAGAAAGACCACGTCCATCTGGCCGTCGGTGATGTCGGAGTCGAAACCGCGGCCGTCAGTGTAGAAGGCATTGGCGAATAACGTCACCCTGTAGAGGCCGTTCTCCAAACCGGCAACGGTCTGCTCCATCACGGTGCCAGTCACCGTGGCAGTTTCGGCATACCTCTCTGCCAGCGCCGTTTCACGTCCGTCACGGGTGGTCACGACTGGACCCGCCCATCCCACCATGCCGCCGGCGTTCCATGCTTCGGCGGAAACGCCCACCAGGGCGGTGAGGTCGGTGACAGGCTCAGGTTCCGGTTCCTCCTTCTTCTGAATCGTGAGTGTTCCTTTCCCATAGGAAAGTTCGTAGTTCCGGGCAGTTCCACCGCTCACGACGATGTCGTAAGTGCCAGCCTCGCTGCCGGCGGTGGCAGTGGTGGTGGCTGTCGGAGCCTGGGTGAAGGCACTGGCTTCCGTGTCGCCGTTCCTCCATCCGCTGTAAGTCAGCGTGAAGGCAGGGATGGCATCGCCCTCGGTGATGGTGACGTTCTCCACACCGACCGTGAGCGGGGCTTTTGTGATGGTCAGTGTACCCTCCACATACGTGACCAGCGTGTTTGTCAGCGTTCCTGCCTCCACCTTGATGGGGTAGGTGCCGACAGGCGAGGTCTTGGTGGCGGCTGTGCTCAAAGCAGGCGTTCCGTCCAGTTCCGCCCCCTCGCTCTTGTAGGTCAATGCGGGCAGGTCATCGCCATACACCATCGTCTGGTTGTCGGCGGTGATGGTGACAGGCTGCTCGGGATTCTTCACCGTGATGCCGAACGCGAACTCCTCATACGTGGCACCTGTGGCATCCACCTTCGAGAGTTT
The DNA here is from genome assembly GCA_937892315.1 of uncultured Prevotellaceae bacterium. The sequence continues at coordinate 1,559 of CALAVF010000312.1, forward strand.
CACATTGCGGAAATAGCCCTTGTAGCCTCCCTCGGCGATGCCGTCCTTTGCTGTCAGCGTCAGCGAGAGGATGTCGCCGCTGTTGCCTGTGAGCGGGTTCTTTGCGGTTGAGTTCAGCACGCAGATGTAGTGTCCGTCCTTGTAATTCATCGCTGCCGAGTGCCGCTTCGTACACCGGCTGCCCGCCTCCACCAGATACTCGTCGTCCTCGTCCTGTGCCACGGTGATGCCGTCGGGCAGGTAGAGGTCGAACTGCAGGTCACGGTACTCCGCACCGGGATTGTCCAGCAGTACATCCACGGTCTTGGTCTCTCCTGGCTGAATATCGAAGTCTTCGATATACAGTTTGTCTGTGGCGAAAGCATTGCCCATGACCGCCAGCAGCGCCGCCATCAAAAATATCAG
>CALAVF010000313.1 GCA_937892315.1 uncultured Prevotellaceae bacterium
AAGCCACATACGAGAAGGAGTACAACGGAGGCATGGGCAGCAACGGACTGACTTCTGCTCGCCACGACGTGTTTGCCAAATATTTGGCAGAGAAATACCCAGAGTCGTTCGACAAGGCAGTGCCCGAAGAGTTGGTTTATTCGGGTTCGTACAGGCTGACCGACCCCGTGGAAGGTGCTCCTGTCAATGCAGGAAAATTGGTGCTCTCGCCCACTCGCACGTATGCCCCTGTGGTGAAGAAACTATTGGACGAGATGCGGAAAGACATTCACGGCATGGTGCATTGCACGGGTGGTGCCCAGACGAAAGTGCTGCATTTCGTGGGCGACAACTGCCGTGTCGTCAAAGACAACATGTTCCCCGTTCCACCCCTCTTCAAGGCGATTGCCAAAGAGTCAGGCACCGACTGGGCAGAGATGTACAAAGTCTTCAACATGGGTCACCGTCTCGAAGTCTATCTTTCCCCCGAAAATGCTGAGAAAGTGATTGCCATCAGCAAGTCGTTCAACATTGATGCTCAGGTTGTTGGACACATCGAAGAAGGTAAGAAGAGCCTGACCATCAAGTCTGAATTTGGAGAATTCAATTACTAAAAAGCATGTCAACGGAAAACAATACATTACTGGAAAAACTGGATGGGTTGGTGCCTCGGTTTGAAGAGGTATCAACCTTGATTACTGACCCAAGCGTCATTGCCGATCAGAAGCGGTATGTGCAACTGACGAAGGAGTATAAAAATCTGGAAGACATTGTGAATGCCCGAAAGGAGTACATCAATGCCCTCAAGGGACTGGAGGAGGCAAAGGAGATGCTGACGCTGGAAGATGACCCCGAGATGAAGGATATGGCACGTGAGGAGATTGCCGCCAACGAAAAACGAATCCCCGAACTGGAAGAGGAAATCAAACTGCTGCTTATCCCTGCCGACCCCGAGGACAGCAAGAATGTGACGCTCGAAATCCGTGGCGGCACGGGCGGCGATGAAGCAGCCCTCTTTGCTGGCGACTTGTTCCGCATGTATTCCAAATATTGCGAGACGAAAGGTTGGCACATGGCGGTGTCATCGTTCTCGGAGGGTGCCGCCGGTGGCTACAAGGAAATCATCGTGAGTGTGACGGGCGAGAACGTGTACGGCACAATGAAGTATGAGTCGGGGGTACATCGGGTGCAACGTGTGCCTGTCACCGAGACACAAGGCCGTGTACACACATCAGCCGCCACCGTGGCTGTGCTGCCCGAGGCAGAGCCCTTTGATGTTCAAATCAATGAAGGCGAAATCAAGTGGGATACCTTCCGTTCTTCGGGTGCTGGTGGTCAGAACGTAAACAAAGTGGAATCGGGTGTTCGTGCCCGCTATATGTGGAAGAATCCGAACACAGGCGAGACAGAGGAAATCCTCGTGGAATGTACCGAAACCCGTGACCAGCCGAAGAACAAGGAACGTGCCTTGGCTCGTCTCCGCACCTACATCTACGACCGCGAGCACCAGAAGTACATCGACGACATCGCTTCTCGCCGCAAGACCCTCGTCTCCACAGGCGACCGTTCTGCCAAAATCCGTACCTACAACTATCCCCAGGGCCGCATCACCGACCACCGCATCAACTACACCATCTACAACCTCTCCGCCTTCATGGACGGCGACATCCAGGACTGCATCGACCACCTGATTGTGGCAGAGAATGCAGAAAGACTGAAAGAAGCGGAACTGTAAAATCATCAGCAGCAATATGAAACGAAAAGAACTTATCAATCAGATTTTCACGAAGAAGACCTTCCTCTGCGTGGGTCTCGATACAGACATCCAGAAGATTCCAGAGCACCTGCTGAAGGAGGAAGACCCAATTTTTGCCTTCAACAAGGCGATTATTGACGCTACGGCTCCTTATTGCGTGGCGTATAAGCCGAACCTCGCTTTCTATGAGAGCATGGGCGTGAAGGGCTGGATTTCGTTCGAGAAGACCATTGCGTATCTGAACGAGAATTATCCGCAGCACTTCATCATCGCCGATGCGAAACGTGGCGACATTGGCAACACAAGTACCATGTATGCACGCACGTTCTTCGAGGAGATGAACCTCGATGCCCTCACCGTGGCTCCCTACATGGGCGAAGACAGCGTGACACCTTTCCTCCAGTACGACGGCAAGTGGGTCATCCTCCTGGCACTCACGTCCAACAAGGGTAGCCACGACTTCCAGTTGACCACCGATGCTGAGGGTGAACGTCTCTTTGAGAAGGTATTGAGAAAGAGCCAAGAATGGGGCAATGCCGACAACATGATGTATGTGGTTGGTGCCACGCAAGGCAAGATGTTTGAGGACATCCGCAAGGTTGCCCCCGACCACTTCCTGCTCGTCCCAGGCATCGGTGCACAGGGTGGCAGCCTCGAAGAAGTGTGCAAGTACGGCATGACCAAAGATTGCGGCCTTATCGTCAACTCTTCCCGTGCCATCATCTATGCCGACAAGACCGAACGGTTTGCAGAAGCAGCAGGTGAGGAAGCCAAGAAGGTGGCAGAACAAATGGCAACTCTTCTCTGATATGCAAGATGCCAAAATCATCAACGACCCCGTCTTTGGTTTCATCCGTGTGCCTCGTGGCTTGCTGCTTGACATCGTTCGTCATCCAGCCTTCTACCGCCTCAGCCGCATCAAGCAGTTGGGCGGTGCCAACATCGTCTATCCCGGTGCACAGCACACCCGATTCCAGCATTCCCTCGGAGCCTTCCACCTGATGGGGAAAGCCATCCAGTCGCTCCAGATGAAGGGGCACTTCATCTTCGACAGCGAAGCGGAGGCGGTGCAGGCAGCCATACTGCTGCACGACATCGGACATGGCCCCTTCAGCCACGTGTTGGAACACACCCTCATCCGAGGCGTTGACCACGAAGAAATCTCTCTCATGGTGATGGAACAGATGAACGAGGAGTTTCGTGGACAGTTAGGGCTTGCCATCAAGATTTTCAAGGACGAATACCCCAAACGCTTCCTCCATCAACTCATCTCCTCCCAACTCGACATGGACCGTCTCGACTACCTGAAGCGAGACGCCTTCTTCTCTGGCGTGAACGAAGCCAACATCGGCTCCTCCCGCATCATCGATATGCTCGACGTGGTGGACGACCAGTTGGCGGTGGACAAGAAAGGCATCTACTCCATCGAGAACTATCTCTTCAACCGTCGTCTGATGTATTGGCAAGTGTACTTACACAAGACCTCTGTCGCTGCAGAGCACGTGATGATTAACGCCCTCCAACGAGCCAAGCACCTCGTTCGTCAAGGCGGCAACCTCTTTGCCACCCCCTCCTTGTCGTTTTTCCTGACCAACGATGTGGACCGAGACATGTTCCTGCACAATCCTGACTGCCTGCAGAACTACCTCGCCCTCGACGACAACGACATCTGGTCGGCAATGAAAGCGTGGTGCAGCCACCCCGACCCTATCCTCTCTATGCTGAGCAGCGACTTCGTCAACCGCCGCATCTTTAAGGTGGAGACCCTCGACGAACCCGCCAGCGAGGAGCGGAAACAGCAGAAACTCGACGAACTTGCCCAACGCTACAACGTCCCTCTCTCCGATGCCAACTATCTCATTGCCAGCATCGAAGTGGGCAAGGACATGTACAGCCTCGACGACGACCAGATAGAAATCCGCTTCAACGACGGCACCACGCAGGACATCACAGAAGCGAGCGACATGCTCAGCACATCGCTCGCTTCCAAGAAAGTCCGAAAACACTATTTCTGCTACCAGCGATAAGAGAGGTGGGCACTTCCACACGAAACCCCTCCTGATGTCAATTTTGTCTTACCCCAAAACGGGGTACTGTGTACCTCTAAGGTGGTCTGAGTCACATCGCCGAGGCGGTCTGAGTCACACCACCCTGCCGGTGTGACTCAGACCACCTTAGAGGCTTCGGGCGTGCGATTTTGTCCTATCCCTAAGCATCCATCCTTTCAAAACTCGTTCCTCATTTTTTTGCCCATGTGAGGAAAAATGTGTACCTTTGTCGTTTGAAATCAATGAAGAAAGGATTGACACAATGAACAAACTGAAAAAATATGACCTGAGGGAGTACATCACGGCGAGGGGTGTGAGGGTGAACAACCTGAAGAATGTGGACGTGAAGATTCCGCATGACCAGTTGGTAGTGGTGACGGGGGTGTCGGGCAGCGGCAAGTCGTCGCTGGCATTCGACACGCTGTACGCCGAGGGGCAGCGACGGTACGTGGAGAGCCTGTCAACGTATGCGAGACAGTTTCTGGGCAGGCTGCGGAAACCGGAGTGTGACTTCATCGAGGGCATCTCGCCTGCAATTGCGATTGAGCAGAAGGTGAGCAGCAGGAACCCGAGGTCAACGGTGGGGACGAGCACGGAGATTTACGATTATCTGCGGATGCTGTATGCGAGGATTGGACGGACGTATTCGCCTGTGAGCGGCGTGGAGGTGAAGAAGAACACGACGGACGACATCGTGCAGTGTATGCTGGAGCATGAGGCGGGCATGAAACTGATGGTGCTGACGACACTGAAGGTGAGGAAGGGAAGGACGCTGGAGGAGCAGTTGGATGTGTATTACAAGAGTGGATTTCAGCGGGTGGAAGTGGATGGAGAGGTCGTGAGGATTAGCGACCTGCTGACTTCCGCAGCGACCGTATCGCAGCACACGCAGCGGATGATGCTGGTGATTGACCGTCTGAAGGTGGGGGACGAGAAGGCGACGGTGAACAGGCTTGTGGACTCGGCAAACACGGCATTGTATGAGGGCGATGGACGATGTGTGCTGAAGTTTGAGAATGGGGATGTGAGGGTATTTTCGTTGAAGTTCGAGGCGGACGGCATCGAATTTGAGGAGCCGACCGACCAGATGTTTTCGTTCAACTCGCCCGTGGGGGCATGTCCCGAGTGTGAGGGATATGGGCGGATTATCGGCATCGATGAGGGTCTGGTGATTCCGAACCCTGACCTGTCGGTATATGACGGGTGTGTGGCTCCGTGGAAGGGCGAGAAGATGGGCGAATGGAAGCGTGAGTTTGTGAGGAGGGCAGACAAATATGAGCAATTCCCCGTGTTTACACCTTACAGCAAACTGACTCAACGACAGAAGGATGTGCTGTGGCATGGGGTGTATGAGGAAAATGAATGGG
>CALAVF010000314.1 GCA_937892315.1 uncultured Prevotellaceae bacterium
CGGCAAGTTCATGCGCAAGGTGCGCTTGGACGAAATCCCACAGTTCTGGACGGTGCTGAAAGGCGACATGTCGCTGGTTGGCTATCGTCCTGAACGACAGTATTTTATCGATAAGATTATGGAACAGAATCCAGACTATCAGTTGCTCTATCAGACCTGTCCGGGCGTGACCTCGATGGCAACCATCACCAATGGCTACACCGACACGATGGAGAAGATGCTGAAGCGGCTCGACATGGATCTTGACTATCTGAAAAACAGAAGTTTGGCACTTGACATGAAGATTATTTCCAAAACATTGTTTAACATCTAAATTCTCAATACTATCAACATGACGCTGTCTTTCCTGAAGAAACTTCTCTTCACTTTCACCTTGTCTTTTGTATGCCTTTCGGCGTTCGGCCAGTCAATGACCGACGAACAGGTCATCAAGTATGTGCAGCAGCAACAGGAAAAAGGTTCTACTCAGCAACAAATTGTCACTCAACTGCTTAGGCGTGGTGTGACCACCGAGCAGTTGCGTCGTATCCGCAAAAAATACGAAGCAGAGCAGGAAAACATGGGAGCCGTTGACCTGACGGGCAAGACCACTCAGCAGGACAAGAGCCGCCTGCGTCAGCAAAAGCAGGTGCAGGGCGAAGAGAATCAGAAACGCAACCAGTACATGATTCAGTCGCAGATACGTCGCCAGAATCGTAACTTCGGCACGAAAGAGGAGCGTGAGCAGGCATTGAACAACGAGATTGCCTTCATGGACATCGACTCGCTGATTTACTATCAGAACTACTTCAAGGACGAGAACGAGGTGTTCGGTCGCAACATCTTCAACAACGAACTGTTGACCTTTGAACCTCCCACAAACATGGCGACCCCGCCTAACTACCGCTTAGGTGCTGGTGATGAGGTGATTATCGACGTGTGGGGAGCCTCGCAGGAGACCTTCGATGTGTGGGTCTCACCAGACGGAATGGTAACCATCGATGGGGTAGGCCCCTGCAAAATCGGCGGTATGACCGTGGCGGAAGCCACCTCCTTCCTCCGTTCCCGACTGGGCAAGTTCTATTCCGACTCTCAGATACAAATTGCGGTGGGCGACCTCCGCAGCATTCAGGTGCAGGTGTTAGGTGAGGTGAATGTGCCGGGCACCTACACGCTCAGTTCCTTCTCTTCCGCTTTCAACGCACTCTATGCGGCGGGCGGCATCAGCGACATCGGTACGTTGCGTGACATCAAGGTCTATCGCCAGGGCAGGCAGATTGCCACGATTGACGTTTACGACTATATCATCAACGGAAACTCGCGAGGCGACGTGCGACTGAACGACAACGACATCATTGTGGTGGGTCCCTACGAAGCGTTGGTGGACGTGCGGGGTAAGGTGAAACGCCCGATGTTCTACGAGATGAAGACCAACGAGAGCCTCGCCACACTGCTGAAATACACAGGCGGTTTCACGGGCGATGCCTACAAGAAGAGCATCCGCGTGATTCGCAAGAACGGAGCCGAATACTCTATCCACACGGTGGGCGAGTTCGACTGGAACGGGTTCAACGTGACGGATGGCGACTCGGTGTTTGTCGATAGCGTTGTGGCACGCTACTCCAACATGGTGGAGGTGCGTGGTGCTGTCTTCCATGCCGGCATGTACCAGATGGACGGCAACATCAACACGGTGCGGGAACTGATTAACGCTGCCGAGGGATTGCGTGAAGACGCGTTCACGGCTCGTGCGGTGATGCATCGCCAGAAGCCCGACCTCACTTTGGAGGTGCTGGCGGTTGACATTCAGGGAATTATGGATGGCACCGTGGCAGACATTCCGCTCCGAAAGAACGACGTGCTCTTCATCCCGAATAAACTCGACATGACGGGCGAACAGACCTTGACCATCACGGGAGAGGTGAACTTCCCCGGTGTGTATGCCTATGCGGAAAACACGGCGCTGGAAGACCTCGTCTTGCAGGCGGGCGGCTTGACGGACGCGGCTTCGACGGTGAAGGTGGATGTCTATCGACGCATTGACGACCCGACTGCACTGGAGGATAATGAAAACCTGACTCAAACCTTCTCTTTCGCCCTGAAAGATGGTTTTGTGGTCGATGGTGAGCCAGGCTTTACCTTGAAGCCTTACGACCAGGTGGCTATCCGTAAAAGTCCTTCCTATTCGGAGCAGCAGAACGTGCAAGTGTCTGGTGCTGTGAACTTTGCAGGAACTTACGCCATGACCAACAAGAACTACAAACTGAGCGACTTGGTGAAGGCTGCCGGCGGACTCAGTTCGTTGGGTTATGCCAAGGGCGCCCGTCTGGAACGCATGATGACGGAAGAAGAGCGTCAACAGCAGGAAGCCTCGCTTCGTGCCTCGCAGATTGCCCTCTACGAAGAGGCGATGCAGGCTGATGCCAAGAGTTTCGACTTCAACCGTGCCGACACGCTGCTGACCATGAAACTCGATGTGGGCAACACGTTCCCGGTCGCTATCGACCTCGAAAAAGCCATGAAGAACCCTGGTGGCGAGGACGACATCGTGCTCCGCGAGGGTGACAAACTGGTCATTCCGCAGTACTCATCCATTGTGAAAATCAGCGGTGACGTGATGTACCCGATTTCGATGAACTACAAGAAAGGCGAATCGCTCAACTACTACATCAAACGTGCCGGTGGATATGGCGACAACGCCCGCAAGAGCCGTGTGTATGCCGTCTATGCGAACGGTGCGGTGGAACTGCTGAGCCACCGAAGCACGAAGGCGGTGGAACCGGGTTGTACCATCGTGGTGCCATCGAAGAAGCAGAAGAACAAGATGACGACGGCAGAGTACGCCGCAATGGGAACTTCCGCAGCCTCTATTGCCACGATGATGGTGACGATTGCCAACATTCTGAAATAATCATTTGACCAAACTTGCAAAAACTTCATTTTATGAAACCCCAATACGATTTTCTCATTGTCGGCACAGGTCTTTTTGGTGCCGTGTCAGCCTACCTGCTGAAACAGAAAGGATATTCCATCTGTTTGATTGACAAGCGTGAACACATCGGCGGAAACATCTACACCGAGAAAGTGCGTGGCATCAATGTGCATAAGTACGGTGCCCACATCTTCCATACGAGCAACAAGCAGGTGTGGCAGTTTGTGAACAGTTTCGTGGAGTTCAATCGCTATACCAACTCGCCGGTGGCAAACTACAAGGGCAAACTCTACAACTTGCCTTTCAACATGAACACGTTCTATCAGATGTGGGGCGTGAAGACACCTGCCGAGGCAATGGCGAAAATCGAAGAGCAGAAGAAGGAGTATCACATCGACCATCCGCAGAATCTGGAAGAACAGGCAATCAGCCTGATTGGCAAGGACATCTACGAGGCACTCATCAAGGGCTACACCCAGAAGCAGTGGGGCAGAAAGTGTACCGAATTGCCAGCCTTCATCATCAAGCGGCTGCCCGTGCGTTTCACCTTCGACAACAACTACTTCAACGACAAGTATCAGGGCATTCCGGAAGGTGGCTATACCGCACTGATTGAGAAGATGATAGCGGGTTGTGAGGTGCGATTGGGAGTGGATTACTTCGACCAGAAGGAAGCACTCGATGCTCTTGCTGAACGAATCATCTACACAGGCGAAATCGATCGCTACTTCAACTATCAGTACGGTCATCTGCAATATCGCACCGTCTCTTTCGAGACCGAACTGCTCGAAGGTGTGGACAACTATCAGGGCAACGCTGTGGTGAACTACACCGATGCCGAAACTCCCTTCACCCGCATCATCGAGCACAAGCATTTCGAAATGTTCGGCCCCGCCATTGCCGAGTGTCCCGACACCATCATCTCCCGCGAGTACAGCAAGGAGTGGCAACCTGGCGACGAACCCTACTATCCCGTCAACGACGACAAGAACTCAGCCCTCTATGCCCAGTACAAAGCCCTCGCCGACAGCCAGACCAAAGTCATCTTCGGCGGTCGCCTTGCCGAGTACAAATACTACGACATGCACAAGGTCATCGAAAGGGCATTTGAAGTGGTGGAACAGTTGTAGAAGTTGTTCCTTTGATGATTGTTGCAGACGGATGATTCCCCTCACATACAAATGAAAAAAGAAGTTTGATATGGCAGAAAATAATCAGCAAATAAAAACCGTTAACTTACGGAAGTTGTTCCAACTGCTTTTGCAGAAGAAAAAGGTATTTTATAAGGTTTGGGCAATTGTGTTTGTACTTTCCTGCATCTGGATTTTTCCACAACCACGATATTATATCTCTTCTGTGGCGGTCGCACCAGAAACGGGTGGAGCAGAAGCGGGAGGGGGATTGTCTTCTATCGCCTCTTCTTTTGGCATCAACATCGGTGCAATGGCAAATAACGATGCCATTTATCCGATATTGTATCCAGATTTGTTCGAATCACCAGAATTTACGGTGGGGTTGTATGACATAAAGATTACAACAGCAGAGGGTGATTTGACTACCGATTATTACACTTATATGAAAAAGCATCAACAGCCGAATTGGTTGACAAAACCTTTCACTGATGCGATAAAATGGGTGAAAAAAATCTTCAAATCAAAGAAAGGACATTTGGGTGAGGATGGAAAAATCAGTTCTTTCCAGATGTCAGAAGAGGATTTTGCTCTGATGGAAAGTGTTCAGAGCAACATTACTTGTTCTGTGGATCAAAAGACAGATGTTGTCACCATTACGGTACAAGACCAAGACGCTTTGGTGTCGGCACTTTTGGCAGATTCGGTCAAACAGCATTTGCAAGATTTCATTACGGAGTACCGTACAAGCAAGGCTCGTATGGATGTTGACTATTATCAAGAATTGGCTAATCAGGCTTGGGACGACTATGAAACATCGGTCAGAGAGTATAGTGATTATTGTGATGCACACAAAAATATGATTCTTCAAGCCAATATCTCTGAGCGTGATGAACTGGAAAACAAAATGTCGTTGAAATTTAACACCTACAATGCCATGAATGTGCAACTTGAGGCCGCTAAAGCAAAAGTGCAAGAACGGACCCCTTCGTTCACAACATTGAAGAGTGTGGTCGTGCCAGTGAAGCCTGCAGGACCTAAGCGGATGCTTTTTGTCATTGGTATGTTGTTCTTGAGTTCTATCATTACTGCATTTTGGATAAGTCGGGGGCAGATAGTGGAAGAATCCGTATAAAACGAAAGTGTTTGTTTTGAGTGTGTCAATCCTTTATTACATATCATCCCGCTTGCACCTGTCTGAGACCAAAGAGAAGATTGTCCGCAACCTTTTCTGGTCTGTGGTGGGCAAGGTTGTCACACTTTTAGGTGGATTATTTGTTGGAATTGTCATCGCACGTTATTTAGGTCCAGAGCAATACGGCCTGATGAATTATGTCATCAGTTATGTGGGGCTATTCCAAATCATCGCCTTGTTTGGACTTGACAACATAGAGATTCGTGAAGAGTCAAAAGGAACTGTGCCTGTGCAGGTTGTGATGGGAACTGCATTTGGTTTGAAACTGGCATTTGCTGTGCTGACGGTTTTGCTGACGGTTGTTACCTCATGGTGGATGGAAGCGGACAAGACCATTACGTTGTATGTGTTGATTTATGCGGTGTCTATCATCGCCAATACGTTCACGGTCATTCGTAATTACTTCACGTCGATAGTCAAGAATGAATATGTGGTGAAGTCTGAGATTTCCCGAACTCTGGTGGGTATTATTATCAAGTTGGTTTTGTGGTGGCATCATGCTCCTCTGATTCTCTTTGTGGCGGCATCTGCTTTCGATTTTGTGTTGTTGGCAGGTGGATATAATGTGGCGTATCGTCAAATCGTTGGTTCAATGCGGGAATGGAAGTTTGACAGCGGCTATGCTAAATTTCTGTTGAAAGAGTCTTTTCCATTGTTGCTCACGAGTGCAGCCGTCTTTATTTACCAGCGGATTGACCAAGTGATGATAGGCAACATGATAGATAAGGAGTCGGTTGGTTATTTCTCTACAGCCGCTCGATTTGTCGAAGTGATGATGTATGTGCCGATGATGCTGACACAGACCATCTCCCCCATCTTGGTACGGAAGCGTGAAGAGTCCACCTCGTTATATGCAGACAGGGCTCAGCGGTTTATGAATCTCACCTTCTGGGGAACACTGATTTTGTCAGTTCTGGTATCGGTGTGTGCATTTTATTTGGTGCGTTACACTTTTGGAGTCCGTTATTTGGCTGCTGTTCCCGTTTTGCAGGTTTTGTCTTTCAAGGCAACCGCTTACGCCTTGTCCACGACGGCTGGATGTATGCTGGTCATTGAGGGGTTGCAACGTTACGCTATTTTTCGTGATGGCTTTGGATGTCTTGTTTGCTTGGCATTGAATTATGTGCTTTTGCCACGTTATGGCATCATGGCTGCCGCCGCCGTTGCTATTGCAAGTTATGTTTGTGCAGGTTATATTGCCGATATGTTGATTTCTCCCTATCGCCATCTGTTTGTGCGTCAGACAAAGACGCTGCTGTATGGTTGGAAAGATATTGTTCACATCAAGCAAATTCTGAAGAACTAATGTTATTTATACCTTTCATATATTTCCTATTGTTGACGGCCTACTGGTGGATAAAACATCGGGCACTGGATGTTTGTGTCTATATGTCAGGACTTTATACTTTGACTTCTCTTTTTGCTATTGTGATTGTTTATGGAAATATGTTGGGTGAAGGTGGTATCTTGTTTAACGAAATTGGTTTGACTTTGGGTATTATCCCGACATTGCTGTATTGTGCCATTTTGACTCTGAGTATATGGCCCTTCTCTATGCTATATGGCAAGGACTTAAAGAATGTGTATGTGTCAATGTCATGGCTTCCTTTGGTTTTGGGGTGTATATTCATCGCTGTTTCTTTCCTCAACTTATATCTTGTTGCAGATTCGACGTTGGAAATTCTGCAAGGTGACCTTTCCTCTGTGCGTTCCGACCACTATGCAGGTTTCCTCTCACCTGCCGAAATCAAGGCACAGTCCATGTCTGCCCCATTGCGTTATTTCTATATTCTTAATACCTCTACACTATTGGCTCTGCCATTGTTTTTCTATTCAATATGCTTCGAACACCGTCCTTGGTGGTATAATGTGTTGTTATTTTTTGCCTCAATGAGCGTGCCAATCAAAGAGATGCAAGTGGCAGACCGAACCGAAATAGTTTTCTTTGGCATGATGTTTATTTATTGCCTTTTGTTTTTTTACAAATTTCTTTCTAAGAAGGTCAAAGTGATTTTTTTGATAATGGGCATACCAGTGGTGACTGCGGCATTGGTCTATTTCGTTGCTGTCTCTCAGGCACGTTTTGATGAACGAGAAGGAGGTGCAGGCACAGGTGCCATGCAGTATGCAGGTCAGGGCTATCTGAATTTCTGCTATTTTTGGGAGAATGCAAATCCTGACATCATTTCTGCCGAGCGTGAGTTCCCATTGATACATCACTATATTTACCATATCGACTCCAATCCGGAGCGACGGGCGGTGAGGTCGGGACAGCAGGGTTTCTTTATCAGCGTCTTTGCTTCTTTTATTGGTGACCTAATGTTGGACCTCAGTCCTATCGGGATGATTCTGTGGGTTATTTTTTATAGTTTACTTTGTTTTTATGTCATTCAACATCCGCATCGAGAGGAGTTGTCGTTGGGCGAAGTATTGGCGATATTTGCATTGGCGGTGATACCTGTATTCGGTATTTTCTATTACCGATATTATGTATACAAGTACACCGTAATGCTTCTTCTTGTGATTTTAGTATATCTGTTGTCAAAAGTAAAATTTGTGTACAAATGAAGATATTCACCATCATTGTAACTTACAATGCCATGAAATGGATTGAACGCTGCTTGGGCTGTTTGTCTGAAAGCAGTGTTCAGACTGTTCCAGTGATTGTTGACAATGGCTCAACGGACGGTACAAGGGATTTCATTCCTGTACATTATCCAGATGTGGTATGGTTGCCCCAAGATAAGAATCTGGGGTTTGGACAAGGGAATAATGTGGGGATAAAGTATGCTTTGGGACAAGGTGCAGACTATATTTTATTACTTAATCAAGATGCCTGTTTGTATGCAGATGCTATTGAACGGATGTTGGCATCGAGCGATGAGCATTCGTTGTTGTCGCCTGTCCATCTGAATGGGGATGGAACAAGGTTGGATAGGATGTTCCGTTATTTAGTGAATAAGTACGACACGCAGATACTGGATGATATTTTAGTGAGAGGGGAACTGGCGTCTTCCTACGTAATGAGACGAATCAGTGCGGCATGTTGGTTTTTGCCTGTTGCTGTTGTCCGAGAAATAGGTGGGTTCAATCCTCTCTTTTTTCAATATAGCGAGGATGAAAACTATTTGAACCGTTTAAGTTTTCATGGCATTAAGGTGATGTTGATTCCTGCAGCGAAGATGAATCATGATAGAGGTGAACATGGCAATGTAGATGTGTTTAACCGCAAGCGTTTGCGTCGTGACATTTTGTTGATTGCTTGCGACATCAATCTTTCATGGTGTGCTCGGCAGATGAAATATGTACGTCGCCTTTACGAATGTTATGCATGGGATTTGCCTCGAAAGGCTTATCGTCCTTTTGGCTGGTTGAGCGAAATGATATGGGTGGTTGCCCATCATACAAAAATAAGTGACTCGCGATGTCGAGAAAAAAAGAAAGGACTGACATGGCTGTGACACTTTCCATTGTGATGCCGGTGTTTAATCATCCTGATTTGGTACAGGTGATGGTTGAGAGCATTCGGGCTAATGATTTCCAGGAATGGGAGTTGTGGGCTGTGGATGACGGCTCTTCGGAGGAGTGTGTGCAGTTGCTTGCCGAAAAATTCTCTGTGGATTCACGTATACATTATGTGAAGCGAGATTGTCAGCCCAAAGGTGCTCAAACTTGTCGTAATATTGGGCTTGAAAAGGCTCGGGGAGAGTTTATTTTGTTTTTAGACTCTGATGACAAAATTGAACCGTTCTGTCTGGGTGGACGTATAGAGGCTTTGCGGAAAAGGCCTGAAATGGATTTTATGGTGTTTCCTTCGGGGGTGATTGTCGAGAATCATTTTACACTGCAAGTCCAAAAGTATATGTATGGTTTCCCTCTCTATCGAGATGATTTGGATTCTTTTGCTCGCCGAATTTTGCCATTTGTGGTGTGGAACAATCTTTATCGTACGGATTCTTTGCGAAAGGCGGGTGTGTTGTGGGACACCAATCTGAAATCGCTACAGGATGCAGACTTCAACTTGCAGACGATGTTTGCAGGGCTTCGTTATGCTTATGCACAGTGCCCGCCAGATATGGGTTACCGCATAGACGCGAGCAGCAGTTCTACCTCAAAGAAAGTATATAGCGGAGAGCATCAGGAGTCCATTCTTTATGCGATTGACAAATTCTACAGAATGTATCAGTCTCGGTTTGGACATCGGTATGACTATCAACTTTATCGAGGTGTGCTCTATCTTTACAATTTTGTGATGACAGATGGCATGATTCCCGATTTTGCAGAAAAGATGAGTTCTGTGGTGCTGCGTTACTCGTGGTTTTATGGCAGAGTGATGAAGAGTCAAATATGGATAACCAGCGTGTTGCAATTCTTCATGCCATCCAAGCGAGCAAGACAGATACCGATGGCTGGGCATCTTATTGACTATGGGAGGCGGATGAAGGCTAAAAAGAGGAAAATTATCAAATTGTTGGCACGATGACAATGAAACGAGTATCCATCATTATTGTAACCTATAATTCGGAGGATGATATTTACGATTGCGTAGATAGCATCATTCGCTGTGCCGACATTCCGAGGTCGGAGATTGAACTTGTGGTGGTGGACAACAATAGCCGTGCTCCCGAGCCGATGTTTCAGCGGCTGAGGGAGCAGTGGGGCGAAGATATTGTGCTGATTGAGAACACAAAGAATGGTGGCTATGGTCAAGGCAATAATGTGGGCATTCGTTCTTGTTCGGCACCGTTGCTGCTGATTATGAATCCAGATGTTCGTCTGCTCACACCTTTCTTTCACGATGCGTTAAGTGCTTTTGGCAGGGATGAAAGGCTTGTGATGTTGGGTGCCAAGCAGATGCTTTCTGCAGATGTGGCAAGTACGAACTCTTTTGCTCCCACCTATATGATGAACGGTTATTTCCGTAGCATTCTTGGGGCGATTTGCACTCGTCTGGAGTGGTATGTTCCCAGTCTCATGTATTTTTCGGGCTCTTGTTTCTATGTGCGTAAGTCGATGCTTGAAGCGGTGGGACTGTTTGATGAGAGTGTCTTTATGTATGGCGAGGAGGATGACATTCGGTGGCGATTGCAGAAGCGATTCGGAAAACGATTTGTGTACAATCGCAGGTTGAAATATTTGCATTTGGTATCAGAGCGAAAGCCCGACCTTGAATATGAGAAGAAAATTGCCGACATGACCGTGTTTCTTCACACGAAAAAGGGGCGTTCTCCACAGGTCACGTGGCGGAACCTGTTGCGTGGAACCAATGTGCTGATTTTTCGGGCAAGAGTATGGACGTTGTTCGGGCGACAATGTGATGAACGGCTTGCGATGCTGATGCAGTTGCGTACTTATCTGAAGAAAAAACTCTCGGGCAAATGAAAGTCTTCTACATAGACCCTCAGTCGTACAACAACTTGAGTGTGTATGATTATCACCTGCTGACTAATGTCGGTGGGCATGAGGTGGTGTTTTATGGCAATCACCTCTATCAGTGCGAGCCGATGAGGGGGGTGAGGCAGAAACTGGTGTTTGGCTATAGTACGAAGAAGCGTGCTTGGCAGAAGGCATGGAGTTATTCGGTGAGCATGATTCGGATTCTGTTGGATGTCGTGAGGGAGCGACCTGATGTGGTGCACGTGCAGTGGTTGCGTCTGTGGCATCTCGATTACGCTTTTGGATGGCTTTTGCATCGGATGGGCATTCGACTGGTGTTCACGGCACACAATGTGCTTCCTCATAACCCGAAACCTCAGGATGCGAAGAGGTATGCGAGGTATTATCAGTTGGTGGATGCCATCATTGTTCATAGCGAAAGGACGAAGCGTGAGATGGTGTCAGATTTGGGTGTTGAGGCTGATAAGATAAAGGTGATTTTTCATGGGATGCTGGAGAACGATGTGGTGCAAGCCGATGTGGATGAAAGGTGTGAGGGGCTTAGAAAGACGCTCGGCATCAAGCAGGGTGACGTGGTGTTTTCTTGTCTCGGCATACAGAATTCCTACAAAGGTATTGACCTTGTGGTGAGGGTCTGGAACGAGACGGCGGCGTTGAGGGAGAATCCTCGTCTGCACCTTCTGTTGGTGGGCAGGAATAAGGATGTTGATTTCTCTCCGTTGGCGGGATGCGGCAATGTGTTCGTGCTTGACGAGATGATTTCAGATGTCGATTTTGATGCTTATTTGCAACTCTCGTCGGTGGTGCTGCTCCCTTACAAGAAGATTTCTCAGAGCGGTGTCTTGTTTACGGCTCTGAGTAGAGGAGTTCCTGTGCTTGTGTCGGATGTGGGGGGACTGACAGAACCTTTGCAATATGCTCGCGTGGGGTGGAACATCGGTAATCCGACGGTTGAGAATCTTCAAGGGGCTTTGCTCCGATTGGCTCAAGACGGAGAGGATATTGACCGTGTTCGCCGTGCGACAGAGGAGTTTGAACGAATCAAAAAGATTTATTCTTGGGAATCTATTGGGGAACAGACTTCCAAGTTGTACGCTTGTGTGCGGACGTTGGAGAAGAGTCGCTCGTTGTAGTTCCAGTCAGGGCTGATGTCCTGATAGGGGAATTTCTCTTTGTGACCCACGAATTGCCCTAAGTATTGGATGGACTTGCAGACCCTTTGTTTCGTTTCGTTGTCAATCTCAAAAGAAGTCTCGTTGACGTATGACAGGAACTCGACGATGTGTTGCAGATTCCAGACGGAATAGAAGTATGCCCGTGTTCTTTTGATTTCTTCGGGCTGCTTGCCTTCGGGGTCTATCTGTTGCTTGATTCTGTTGCAGCAACTTTGAATCAACAGATTGCATTTTTTATTGTTGCCGGAAAATCGGTAGATGTTGAACAGGGTCGTGTCGTAGGCGATGCCCTGATTGTTGGCGTATCGGCTTGCCACCTTCCCGTTTTCGCTGGTTTCCATCCATTTGGCAAAGTTTTTCATCCATTTTCTCACGGCTTTCAGTCTTTTGTTCCCGATGGGCTGGATGGCATTCACCTTGTCGATGTTGTTGATGATGGGGTTGAAATTGTACGAGTCAATCATGCCCTGCGGATTGCCTTTCCCGTTGTTTCTGCCAGGGATGAACTGGCAATAGTTGAAGTTGGGAAGCATTTTTGTGTTCTCATTGACGAACCAAACATCTAACTGCTTGCAGAAGTAGTCAAAATATTTCTGGTCTTTGGTGGCAATGTAGGCCTTGCTGACTTTCTCCAGGTTGTCCACCAGTTTCTGCAGACGTGGCAGGTCGTATTGTGTGTGCTCGGGGTTTGCCTGACCGTCTTTTGCGATGTATGGTCCAGTAGGGTTCTTGGGGTCGGGCCACCAGTAGATGGAGAGACTCTCAAAGTTGTGGGGATTGCCGGAGATGGTGGTGGACTTGTCGGTGACAGCCACGGGTTCTGTCTGTAGCACTTTGTCGGCTGCATTGATGATAGACCTGTCGTCGGCTTTTGCCACAAGTGTGAAGCACAGGACGAAGGCTGAAAGGCCGAGTTTGGAGGGTTTCATTCTGTGAGGTTGCTGAGATATTTTTCTTTGTGCTGGTTGACGATGCGGGTGTGCAGTTTCTTCCATGCGTAGGAGGGAAGGAAGCAGAAGATGAAGAAGAGGAAGGAGTGGAGTTTGCTGTCGCCGAAGACGACTCGCCAGGTGAGCATCTCGTACTTGATGAGCGACCACTTGTTGGCGGAGATGCTTTCGGGGTGGAGACGATAGTAGGCGAGGGGTTCTTCGATGCCGTAGGCATAGTACCACTTGAGCTTCGCTCGAGCCTGCTCACGCTCGACAATGCTCAAATACAATTTGGCATTGTACTCGCTTAATCGCAGCCTTGTCGGTGTTGGCCATGTTATACCCCTTCTCCTTCCATCGGGACAAAATCGGCTCGCGACGCAGAAGCCCGTTCTCAATGCGGTAGATGTCTTTCAGTGCGTCGGAGACATTGCGTTTGAAGTCATCGGCATCATAGGTATGCTTGTACTTCCGGGCTACATTCTGGTAAAACGAGCGGATTTTCTGCTGCGCCCGGGGCCTGA
>CALAVF010000315.1 GCA_937892315.1 uncultured Prevotellaceae bacterium
CTTTGGTAGAACTCCTTGCCGTCGTAGATGAGTGCCTTCCAGCCATTGTGAGTGGCAGAGAAACTCTCACGGAGGGTCGATACCACATATTTAAAATTAAACTCTTTCGCCATTGCCTTGAAGATGCCCTCATAGCCAGCAGCGTCGGTCACGCCTGCCTCTACATCTGCATCGGGCTTGAAGCCGAGACAAAGTTCGGCATCCTCTTCGTTGCCGATGCACACATCCACATACTGCATCAGCGGACGCATGATGGAAATAGCCTTTTCGCTTGTCCACAGTTTCTTGCGGAAGTTCAGGTCGCATGAAACGGTCACGCCATGCTTTTTGGCTGCGATACATGCCTGCTTCAAGCATTCTGCCGAAGCGTCGCTGATGGCAGGAGTGATGCCTGACCAGTGGAACCAGTCAGCGCCCTCAAATATCTTGTCGAAGTCGAAATCTTCGGGTTTTGCCTCCGCAATAGAGGAGTTGGCACGGTCATAGATGACCTTTGACGGACGCATACTTGCACCTGTCTCAGCATAGTAAAGACCTACACGGTCGCCTCCGCGAGCAATAAAGTCTGTGTTCACGCCATACTTACGCAGTGCATTCACAGCAATCTGACCGATTTCGTGCTTGGGCAATTTGCTTACGAACACGCTCTCGTGTCCAAAATTTGCCAAACTGATGCCTACGTTGGCCTCGCCGCCGCCAGGAATGATGTTGAATTTCTCTGCCTGAACAAAACGATAGTTTCCTTCAGGTGAAAGGCGAAGCATAATTTCGCCCATAGTTACAATTTTAGCCATAATATCTGATATAGTGGTTGCAATTTAGGTGCAAAGATATAAAATAATTAGGAATTAAAAATTAGGAAAGGGGAAATTTTACCTTTAATGTGATAAATCCGAATGATTTTTCACACATAATTCCTGATTCCTAATTTTTAATTCCTAAATTTTTACTACCTTTGCACCGTTTTCTCAAAAAGGACAAGGATTGTTAAGGTAAATTTTGTTATGGAAATTACATCCAAGATTCGCATCAAGGATATCGCGGAAAGGGCTGGCGTGTCGGTTGGCACGGTTGACCGCATCATTCATGGACGCGGCAACGTGTCGCCCATCAGTCTCGAGAGAGTACAGAAAGTGCTCGATGAAATCAATTTCACCCCCAATCATTATGCCTCGGCTTTGGCATCCCACAGCGTGCATCAGTTCGCAGCCATCTTGCCGATGCACGAGGTGGACAGTTATTGGGCACGTGTAGAGAATGGTCTTGTTGATGGCGTGCGGCGTTTCAACGACTTCAAGATCTCTTTCAAGATTTTCCGTTACGACCCTTTCAATACCGAGTCTTTCAAGGTGGAGTGTCAGAGCCTGCTCGACGCCAATCCTGACACCGTCATCATCGGTCCTATCTTCAATTACAACATCATGGCGAACTTCA
The DNA here is from genome assembly GCA_937892315.1 of uncultured Prevotellaceae bacterium. Next base: position 1,435 of record CALAVF010000315.1, read on the forward strand.
CCGCCCAGTTGGACGAACGGGAGATTCCTTACGCTTTGCTCGACTCCAACTGGCCTGAGTTCAACCACCGCATTTTCTATGGGCAGGATTCCCTTCGCAGCGGTGCTTTTTCGGGACGCATCATGTCGCTTGCCACTGACACGAAGACGAAGAAAATTGCACTTTTCAAAGTGTTGGGAGAGGGTAGAGTGGCGAGCCGTCAGCAGATGAACCGAGAGGTCGGATTCCGTAAGTACATGGAGGAACATTGCCCCAAGATTGAGATTGCAGATGTGAACCTCTATGTCTATGACAAACAGGGCATGAAAGAGATTATGCGTGAGTTCTTCACGGAGAATCCAGACATTCGCCATGCCCTTTGCTTCAACTCTTCCATTCACATCATTGCCGATTTCTTGAAGAATGAAATGCCAGCGCATCCGCATGTTACCTTGCTTGGATACGATGCCGTAGATGCCAATGTCGAGTGTATCAAGAACGGCTCTGCCGATTTCTTGATTGCTCAGCATCCTCAGACACAGGGTCTGAATTGTTTCCGTGCCATGTTCAACTCTTGTGTGCTGAAGATGAAGATTCCACGTGACCACTATGTGTCCATTGAACTGCTGACCAAAGAAAACATTGACTATTATAAAGATTAATTTAAGTTTCGGGAGTTTGTCCCCCTTTTTGAAGTTAAAGAAGTTAGAGAAGTTATCGCTTCGCTCGAAGTTAAAGACGTATGTGATGCAGCCCCGCAATTGGTATCGTCTTTAACTTCTCTAACTTCTTTAACTTCGAGCGAAGCGATAACTTCCGGAAGTTGAGAAAATTAACTCAACTCATTATTCCTCCTCGTCGGCAATGTCGTCGATGGCATCGATGTCTTCAATCTGGAGGTTGTTCTCGTCAGGCTCTTCGTCGTCGATTTCCTCCTCGTCGTCACCGTCGAGACGCTTCAGTTCCTCGTCGTCCATGTCTTCCTCTTCCTCCTCCATCTCGATTTCGTCGTCGTAGTTGTCCTCGTCTTCATCCTTGTGCTTGCGACGCTTCTTTCTGCCGTCTTCCTCGTCGTCGATGCTATAGTCGATGTGTACCTTCTCCACCTTTGGCTTCAGTTTCATGAAGATGCCCTCAATCCATGTGCCACGCTCAATTTCCAGCACCTCATACCCGTCCTCCTTGCGGCGGTCGATGATGCCGCCTTCGCGTCTCATCATGTTGGCAGGCATGATGGTGCAGTCAACAAAGAACGCCGATTCGATGATGTCCTGAATGGCGAGCGGCAGCCCCTTCCATCCCGTGCCCATATTGCGGCTGATGAGGTCGAGCACCTCCCACGGCTCCAGATGCTGAATGTTCTCCAGCGTCAGGTCAGTCACCTTCTTGATGGGGTGCTTGCGGATGGCGATGGCGTTGTTGCCGTTCTCGTCGGTGGTGGAGAACACCTCGTAACCCGTGTTTTCCAGTTGGTTCACCAGTGCCGTGTCCTCCCTTTTCAGATATTGAATGTCAAACACCGTCTTGATGATGTTCATGTAGTGCTTCTCGTTCTCCACAAACTCATCCCGCTTTTTCTTCGCGTCGATAATCATTTGGCTCAATTCGCCAGGCGTCACCGTCCACACATTGCTCTTGTTCAGGTCGTCGAGCGACATCTTAGTCTTTTGTTTCATCGTCTGTAAATAATTTAAGTTTCGGGAGTTTGTCCCCCTTTTTGAAGTTAAAGAAGTTAGAGAAGTT
>CALAVF010000316.1 GCA_937892315.1 uncultured Prevotellaceae bacterium
CAGGATATAGCGATACGGTGCTATACGTCGAGTACGACGGCAAGACAATCGTCAAGAAAGAAAACGTCAAGTCGAAAGAGATAACTGTGGAGTATGTACAGAAACTCATTGATAAGAATGAAAAAGCGTACAAAGGTACATACGGCACCTTTGCCATCATGATGCAAACCCTGCTAAAACGGAACGGGATTAACAACGAGTTCAACGTATATCCGACCACGTACGGAATCGGTGTTTGGGTGTTATACAGTTGGGCGGCAAAAGATAATATCGACAAAGTAACCGCCATTCTGGATGGCATTGGCGTTGAGTATTACAACGAGTACAGCGAGGCTGGCTGGGTATATCGGTTCAAAATTAGCAAAAAAACCATAAACCTCGCAAAAGTGGCATAACGTCATCCGGCGGTGTAAATTAGACCTTTGTAGCGTGGGAGGAACACGCCACCGCCACCAATTTACAAACATGTTAAACTAAAAACATTTGGATTTATGAAGACTAAATTTAAGCAATTTACCATCATCACAAACGCAGGGACGTTCAAGGTGAAGGCTCCATCCTCAAAGTTGACGGAAGACTATGCAAAGGTGCAGGCACTTCATTGGCTCTGGAAGCAGCAGGGCGTTTACGCTACTGAGTTAAGAGAGATTAAAGGTCTGGAATAACAACAACTATAAATAGGAGGACAGAACTATGACTACAAAGGAATTAAGACAGAAGGTAGACGTGCGTCACGCACATGGTTACGGTCAGTATCGTGTCACGATTAACTACCGTGGCAAGTATTATACTTGTTACAGCAACAACACGCTGGCATGGGACGACCTTGGTGCAGTCAATTTCCGTACGTATTACACGACGGACAAGCAGTGCCTGATGGCATTCTGGAACGAGTGTAAAAGAAAGAACGACTTAGCCTAAATTGTTATGAAGAATTATTGCACATACATACGTGTTTCGACCCAGAAACAAGGCAAATCTGGGTTGGGTCTGGACGCACAAAGAAAGATGTGTGCGGACTTCATTGCCGCAAATGGTGGTACACACGTTCACGAGTTCATCGACGTTGAAAGTGGTACGCATCGTGGAAGGAAGGGCTTGCAGGATGCAATTACTTTCTGCAAGCAGCAGGGATGCCCGTTGGTCATTGCCAAACTCGACCGTCTCGCCCGTGACGTGGAGTTCTGCTTCAAGGTCATCAATACTGGAATCGAGATTCACTTCGTGGACATGCCACAGATAAACACGCTGCTGCTTGGTGTGTTCGCATCGGTGGCACAATACGAGCGTGAACTAACAAGCGACCGCACGAAGAAAGCACTTGCCGTAAAGAAATCGCAAGGCTGCAAACTTGGGGCGGCGAACGAAAAGTACCGCCAGCACTACGACAGTCTGACGACAGAGGAAAGGATGTCGATTGGCAGCAAGAGGGGATGCACGAGAAACAAGCGACATCTTGAAAGCAGGGATATTCAAGCCATGTTCCGTATATTGCGGAGGGTCTTCCCTGAACAGACCAAAAGCGACGAGCCGACGGATTGGGACTGGAAGAACATAAACAGCAAGAACGGCGTGACTGAAACCATCTACAAGTTGATGGAGGACTTTCACGAGATGGACGAGACGGGGCAGACGTTCAGACGGTGGACGTTTGACTTAACTGACAAGATTGAGATTCAGCAGAAAGTAGGGTCTTATATTTTCAAAATCAAATACAGTATTAACAAATCAAAAAATTATTAACGATATGGAAAAAATGAGAAACGTTATAAACCGCTACATTGCGGAAGAAGGAGAACAGTTTGACGCATTTGAGTTCAAATGTGCAGTATTAACCGCCATACTTGCCAGCATCGGAATGGTGCTCGCTTGCATGGCTTAACAGAAAGGAGGCTTATATGCTTACACTTATCATCATCATCGGCATGATTGGTTCTATCCTTGACGGTTCGCTCATCCGCATGGGTGGACGTGGATTCAGAAAGTAACCAACACACACAGGGTGTCGCCGTTTCAGACGTATGCCGCAAGTGCAGCGGCACCCACAAAGATTCATTCACTTAAATTTTTACATCTTATGAACACTTACTTTGACAACTATGTGAACGGCTTAACAAAGAAACAAGCATTGTTCGCAAAAGAAGCAGTAGAAGCCTACCTCGCAGGGCAGAAGGCTGAAGTGAAAAAAATTCAATCGGCGACGGACGTATATCAACTGATGCGTGGGATGGCTGACTACACAGAGGAGGTCTTTGCTGTTGTGTATTCTAACAACGCTGGCAAGGTCATCCAGACAAAGGAAATAGCCAAGGGCGGATTGACGAGCACGATAGTGGACGTTCGAGTGGTATATCGTGAAGCCCTTCTGTGTAATGCAACAAGAATTTTTGCCGTACACAACCATCCCTCGGGAAGCCTGCGACCCAGTCTTTGTGATGATGAACTTACCAAGAATTTGGCACAGGCGGGGCAGGTGCTTAACATCCGTATGCTTGACCATGTGATTATCTCCAATGAGGGGTATTATTCGTATTCAGATGAAGGACGCATCTAACACGCACACACGCATAAAC
>CALAVF010000317.1 GCA_937892315.1 uncultured Prevotellaceae bacterium
CGGCACTGGCAAAGGAGAGACCTTCCACTTCGTCCATGTTCATGGTCTGGGTGGCGACAGAGATTTCCTTGAGCGGGATGGACATACCGTTGCTGCGGGTCATAGGCTTTGCCTTCACCACCACTTCTTGCAACTGAGTGTTGTCCTGCATGTGGATGTTGAACTTAGTATTGTTGCCTATCACTTGGCTCCATTTCTTGTAGCCAATATAACTAACCTCAAGACGGTCTTTCGGATTCTTGACGACCATCGAGAAGTTACCATTGATGTCGGTCACAGATGCCTCGACGATACGGTTGTTGTTGTCACGCTCCACGACGTTTGCCATCATGATAGGACCCAGATCGTCGTAAACGTTACCAGTGATGCGTCGTTGCTGTGCCATGGCTGAACTTACACAGAAGAACAGCACGAGAGAGGAGATAATGAATTTAATCTTGTTCATAATGTTTGTTCTTGATGTAAGTTATTAGTCAAAAAGTTGATATTGTTTCAGATAAGCACGTGCTTTGGCTGCGGTTGCCCAGTCAGAGTCGTAGCGGTTGCCTTCGTATTTCTTGTAGTCGAGCACACCGTCGATACCGTGTAGCACTGCTGAAGAACTTGCCTGAACAGTGATGCTGATGGGGCTGCTGTTGCCGTTGGTGACATAGTCGCGTGCGATGATGTTCTTGTTGCTGGTCACGTTGCAGGTCTTGCCATTGACATCGGTCACAGAAAGTGTACCGTTACCATTGCTCGATACGTTGACCTTGCAGTAAACGCCTGTTTCGCTGTTGATGGTTGCCGTCTCATACTGTGTTGGCTGGATGGCAGCAGCATCGGCGAAGATGGAGTTATCCTGGAAGTGGTTCTTCACAAAGTTCACAATGGCAGTCACCATCGCCTTTGCCTTCAAGTTGCGGGCATCGAGTTCTTCTTGTGTAAGGTCAGCCTGTTGGTCTTCGTCCACATCGAGTTGGAGGTAGTTGCGGATGTCCTGCCAAGAAGGAAGGCCTGCAGCCTCGGCTGCCTCAATGGCGGCGTTGGTGGGCACGTAAACCGTGTAACGATAGTTGTTGAAGAAACGCACGTTGGTAGCCGAGTTCACCATGGTGCCAGTTGCTTTGTCGTAGCAAGGCAGACCCTTGTTGTTCACAAAGATGTTGTACTTCGACTGCTCGGTGGTAGAGGTGATGCCAATTTCTTGCAACACTTCGGCATCAGTCTGGCAGAGTTCGAAGAACTTGGAGAAGTCGGGGTTGTTGTACATGGCTGAGTAGATAGACTCAATCGTCGGGATGAGCGGGCGGTTAATCATGTAGGCGAAACCATTACCGTAGCCGTTAGTCTGGGCTGACTTGTCGTCGAAGCCTGTGACGGTACGTTCCTCGTCATTGGCTATCTGCCATCCGCCCTTCACGGTCATTCCGTTGGTGCGGCGTTCTGCATTGTCCACATACACCACGGCGTTATTCTTCGTGATGAAGTAATGCTGTGCACATTCCACACCCGTCTGAGTCTCGTCGATGCCTGTAATCTCGCTGTTGTCCTCGTGGATGATGGTGTGTGTCTCCAGCATGTCTTTCAGACGGTTGCCGTAAGTCGTCTCACCCACATTTTCTGTTGCTACGATGTCGCCCACCTCGCCTTTGCCTGTGGTGATGTCGTAGCGGTAGCGGTAGGAAGCCACACGGGGACGGTTGTTGTTAGCATCCCATGTATAGTTGTAGGCACGGCCTACAAGAATTGTGCCGTCTGAACTGGTTTCCACGGTTGGGTTGTAGAACGACAGTGGATCTACATACCAGAAGTCATCATCGCTGGGCACGAAGAAGGAGAAACGTGAACTCATGGCGAGCAGATAAGCATAGTAGTTCGTCGGGATGCCACCCAGCGAAGCACTTTGTACTGCCCAGTTGAAAATGCGCTTGTCGGTCTCCACATAGGCAGGGGCCGATACGGCTGCATATTCAGCGGGAGTGGTCACCTCGTCCATCAGGTAGATGATACCGTTGTTGGCAAGCAGCACCTTGAGGATGTTGTCGCGGTGGTAGTCGTTGTTCTCATCGAACATAGCATCCTGTGCGGAGTTCTTGATGGTCTCGAACTTGCTGGGCACAGAACTGATGAACGACTCCTTCATCAGGTTGTTAAGCAGTGCTCGGATGGTCTGACGTGGAATCTGGTCGATGGCTTTGTAAACGAGTTGCAGGTCAGTAGTGTTCTCTGTAATTTGGTCGAGCATGTCGGGGGCATACGCTTTCACGAGGAAGCGACCACCGCCTTCGCTGCTGAAGAAATATTCCATCAGTTTTTGGTCTGATGGGGCGAAAATCACACCCATATCTTGTTCCTCGGCGGTCTTGGCATCAGCCACGTAGGTGTTCCATCCGGGGTCGAAGGGGAGTGGCTTGTTGGAGTTGGCATCGAAGACGGTGTTACCGTTCGGGTTGCCGACGGGGTCGGTGCCGGCATCGCTGTAGAGGGCTGTATTGCCCTGTGAGCGAATGGCAAAGTATCGCTTCTGGAACACTGAGTCAACATCGTTGCCGTAGATGAGACGATAACGGTTGGTCAGGTCGCTGCTGTAGAATGGAGCGGAGAAGCGGTCAATGAGGTGGCTGAAAATCTTGGTGTCGCCATTGGTGCGGAGCACTTCAGCCATGTTCTGCGGATTGAGCAGCACCTTGTCCAGCCGGTTGATGTAACCATTCTGGCAAGTGATGTCCTGTTCCAGCACTTTGCTGCTGTAGATGTGGGCATCGGTCTTCTCGCGAGTTTCCCCAGTGATAATGTGGAAGTCCTCGTCGGTGATGTTCTTGTTCGACATCTGTGCAGCCAAGAAGTGGGTAATCATTGGAGTGGTGGCATCAAGTGCCATGTAGATTCCCTTGTCGTTATTGCGGAAACGTGCCCAATAGTCCACATCATCCGGATTGTAACTGATGGGCAGGTCGTCGGCAAAGAGGTGAGGCACCGAGTCGGTCACGTCCGATGCTGTCACGCGTCGTAATGCCTGACCCTTGTCGGGCTGAGCATTTTCGTCACTGCCTGCCGGTGTGCTCGACATCATTTCGAGCAGGTAGGCGTTGTTAATCATGGCGGTGTTCAGCAGCAGTTTCTTTTGACTCCGAGTCAGTTGGTCGTAACTGCGAACGCCCCATGCGTTGGTCTGGTAGAAGGTGGCGAAGGCATCGTCGTCGGCAACGAAGAGTGTCTTCGAACCTGTACGAGCCAACACTTCCTTGTAGTCAAGGTCGTTGATGAGCTTGACAAAGTTTGTGTAATTGCCTTGGCTTTCGAGATACTCGTAGATGCTTGAACCGAGCCACGAAGGATTGGAGTCGTCCAGCGTGTAATCGTCCTTACATGAGTAAGTCGCTCCGCACATGGCGAATAGGAAGAATGCCTTCGCAGCATACTGTCCTAATTTACAAAAGCGTTTGTTCATAAAGGTTAAGATATTGTTTATATGATTAATTTGTTGTTGATTAGCATATTTTTATTAGGTTAGGCTGCTTCCTTTTGGGGGTAGTAGACCTTATTTAGATTATTATTATATATAAATAATGTGTATTCCCGAATGCCGTGTCTGCTTG
>CALAVF010000318.1 GCA_937892315.1 uncultured Prevotellaceae bacterium
ACGACGCTCTTCCGATCTCTATGTGATTTTTTATTGACAACCCCTTTTATTTATGTTATACTTTACTTGGTTGTCTGATAAAACAAATAGATGAGGTGATCCCATGAAAGACGTAACTCAAGAATTGATGAGAGATTTTAATATTGAATCACTTGGATACGATTTCATGGGTTATCCACCTTCCAAAGGAGACATTCCTACTTTTCATCATTTATTACAACCTGCCAGAGAAGGCGGTCCTTATGCGTACTGGAACGGGGTCGTATTATATACTACACCTCATCAGTATTTACATGTTATTGAATCTATTGATTATTTTAGATTCTTATTTTTGACAGCCGAGATGAACGACATGAAGATAAAAGAATTTTTAGACCCAGTTAATTTGCATAGAATAAATTTACTTTTAACTGAGTTCGAGGAAACACATGAGAACTATTTGACGAAGAAAAGAACTCGTCTAATAAAAGATGGTTATTTGAACCGTAAAAAGTTTTAATTGCCCAGTGGTGTATTGGTAACACGGAGGACTTTGACTCCTCAGCGAGTAGTTCGAATCTATTCTGGGCAACCACGTACCTTTAGCCAAGAGGAAAGGCATGGAACTGCAACTTCCACATCGTAGGTTCGAGTCCTACAGGGTACTCCAAAAATACAAATATTCCGTAGTCTTAATAACCCCTTTGCCCTCTTTTTATTGACCATAACATTGACTTAATTGTTATAAGGTTAATAAAGAGAGGTTTTTTGTTGTACTTTCATTTAATTTATGATATAATGTTCTTGGGATATAAGGAGGATTAATATGTTATCAATAAAAGAAAGACAATTTATAAACGAGTACATTGAGTGTTTGAACGATAGAAAAGCACAACGACAGGCTGGATTTACTAAATATGATCCCAATTTACTTAAAAAACCTGAGATTGCTCGTGCTGTATCTGAAAAATTAGAACAACACTTTGCTACCCTTGATATTACTGATGAGTATATCCTGTCTCGTATCAAGGACGTTGCTGAGTCAGCCAGACGACCTGTACCCAAAATCAAGATAGACAAGCATGGTAATCAGATTTTCTATCAGACTGAGGATGGTAAACCCATAATGGAGCGTAATTATGGCGATGAACTTAAAGCCCTAGAACTTTTAGGACGATATCGTTCACTATTCACAGACAGACAAGAAGTGGATTTGACAACCGACTTCGAGAAATATATTGAGAATGTCTCAGACGAGAGCGAGTGGTAAAATGTTCGCTTCGTTAAAAGGAGGTGATTTGTCGTGTCTCAAGAAAAACAACGTATAAACATTAAAAAATATATTGAGAACTATATAAAAATTCGTAATAAGAATTCCGATATAGTACCACTTATCTTAAATAAACCACAACAACGTCTTTACGAAGTAATACGAACTCAAAAGGAACAAGGTCGTCCGGTTCGTATAATTATATTGAAGGCACGTCAATGACCAAATGGGATTCTCAACAGTTACAGGTGGACTAATCCTGTCTCAAACAGCCACACATAAAAATAAACAGGCTGCTATTGTTGCTCATCAAGAGGACTCAACAACTAACTTATTTAATATGTATAAACTTATGTACGAGAACTTACCCACCCCACTAAAGCCTTCACAAAAAGCATCAAATGCTAAAGAGTTGGTATTTAACAACAAAAGTAACACTGGTTTGAACTCTCGTATAAGATGTATGACCGCAGGTACAGGTGGAGTAGGACGTTCGTTCACTATTAACTATTTACACATTTCAGAGTTAGCGTTCTGGAAGGGTGATGTAAAAGAGACTATGCTTGGTTTGATGCAGGCAGTACCCAATACACCTGATTCTATGGTTATAATTGAGTCAACTGCGAACGGATATGAAGAATATCAAGAAAGATGGGAAGCGGCTGTTAAAGGTGAATCAGACTTCTATCCATTGTTCGTTGGGTGGAACGAACTCGATGAGTATGCGATGCCGTATAGTGGATTTGAACTAACGGAAGAAGAAAAAGAACTTCAGAACATTTATCACCTTACTAATGAACAGTTAGAATGGCGTAGATGGTGCATAAAGAATAACTGTGGTGGAGACCTCAACTTGTTCAAGCAGGAGTATCCTATATGTCCAGAAGAAGCGTTCCTAACAACAGGTAACTGTGTGTTTGATCAGGAGAAAATAATGGAGAGATTAAAAGAAATACCTGAGCCATTATATCAAGGATACTTTAGTTATGACTATGATGATACACGCAGTGGTAAAGATAAAATTCAGAATCCTGTGTTCAACAAAACAGATAGAGGATATATTAGGATATATAAAGAACCCATGCCAGGTCACACATATACCCTATCGGGCGACACAGCAGGAGATACTCAAGGAGACTATTTTGCCGCACATGTTATTGATAACACAACATGTGAGCAGGTGGCGGTATATCACAATATGACAGACGAAACACTATTTGCACGACAGATGGTATGTTTGGGATATAAATACAATACAGCACTGATAGCGATAGAGGCTAACTTCTCGACATATCCGAACAAAGAAATAGCACGACTTGAATATCCGAACATTTATATTCGTGATAGAGAAGATGACTATAGAGGTGGTATATATTCTGCGTATGGATTCAAAACAACACAAATAACTAGACCGCTATTAATATCATCGTTGGTTGATATAATTCGTGACCACACAGATAAAATAAACGATAGACTTACACTGCATGAGTGTTTGACATTTATAACAAATGAACATGGTAGAAAAGAAGCCATGCAGGGAAAACATGATGACTTGGTTATGAGTTTGGGGATAGGTTACTATGTAAGAAACTCACATTATTTTGCGGTTGCTTACACACAGCCAGAACTTAAAAAATTATTTAAATGGAGTGAAGACTTGAAACAAGATTATTACAAAGCGGATGCACAAACCAGAAGAAGAATGGAGGAGAAATATGGACGAATTAATTAGATGGCAGGAAAAATATCAAGAAGCCTATGATAATTATTCTGAGATATTAGCGAATGGTAAAGATAATGAGAAAGCCTACGAGGGTACTCGTAAGATAAAAAGTCCAGATGGTAGTGATGCACAAAAGCAAGGTTCAGTATCTCGTAAGATGTGTTTTGAACTAACTGAAACACAAGCGGACATAACGATACCTATGCCTAGAGTTATTTCTAAAAGAGGTGTAGAAGACAGAGCCATAATGATTGAGAATGTTATTAGAACTCAATTAGATGATATGAACATCGAAGAAATAGTTGATGAACAAGCACGACTAACTCCTATTTGGGGTGGCTCAATATTTATGGCAGAATGGGATAATACTTATAGAGATTCGTTTGGTGTTGGACGACTTGTCATCAAAAATTTACATCCATCACAAGTTATACCTCAACCAGGTGTATATAAATTAGATGAGATGGACTATTTGTTTATAACTTTTGAGCAAACGAAAGATTATATTAAAAGAGTATATGATGTTGATGTCGAAGAAGAAGGCGACCAGAACAAAGACGGAGAAGTATATGACCACATGAGAACACATGTTTACTGTTATTATAGAAATGATGATGGTAGCATTGGTCTTATAAGTTGGGTTGGAAATACTAAGATTCAGGATTATAAAGATTACTTTGCTAGAAAACAAGAAGTTTGTACTAAATGTGGAGCAGTAAAAGACCCATACGAAGATAAATGTATTAAGTGTGGTGGAAAGAAATTTAAGACTGAAAACAAAGAATACGAAGAAGTTACTTATGATGTTCAGATTGAAGACCCTCAAACAGGTACACCTATTACAGTTAGTAAAACTGCAGATGTTAAATATTATGTTCCTAAAGTTTATCCAATAGTAATTCATAAAAATGTAGGTGATATTAAGAGTTTTCTTGGTAGAAGTGACATTGACTTCATTAAAGACCAACAAAATGACATGAATATTTATATGAATAAGATAAGGGAGAAACTTTTAAAAGGCGGTAGTTATTTTACTTTACCGGACGGTGTTGATGTTGAAGCATCTGATGAAGAACTTAAGATTATTAGACTTAAAGATGCTGCACAAAAGAGTATGATAGATGTAACAACAGTTCAACCGAATATAGCAACAGACCTTGAGATACTTAATTTTAACTATCAGGTAGGTAGACAAACTTTAGGTATTACAGATAGTTATCAAGGACGTGAAGATAGAACTGCTACATCAGGTAAGGCTAAACAAATTGCAGTTGAACAGAGTGCTGGTCGTTTAAAGAGTAAACAGACAATGAAGGATGCAGCCTTTGCCGATTTATATAAATTAATGTTCCAGTTCTTGTTAGCATATACTGATGAAAAAAGACCTTACATCGAAGAAGATAGTAATGGAAAATTAGAATATAAATGGTTTGATAAAAGATTCTTTATAGAAGAAGATGATAAAGGAGAATTATATTATGACGATGAATTTGTATTTAGTGTTGATGTGTCAGGCACGCTAGCCAATGATAGACAGGCTATGTGGCAGGAAACTAGAAGTAATTTTGAAAGTGGTGCTTATGGAGACCCTACACAATTAGACACGTTAGAAATGTATTGGACAACAATGAACAAACTTCACTATCCATGTGCTCCAGATGCTCTTAAATTGATTGCTCAAAGAAAAGCAGAACAACAACAATTAATGTTGCAACAACAAGCACAAGCGACTGCTATTCAAGCGATGAATGATGCACAAACTAAGAGATTGCTTGCTGAAAATATTGACCAACAAAATCAATTGAATAGGCAAGAGAATCAACTTAAACAAATAAAAAGCCAAACAAAAGCACCTGTAAGTGGTAAAAAGGAGGAAGAATAATGTTAAGAATAGATTCTGACGATAATACAACTATTCATTTAACTAGAGGAGATAGAGGAACATTTAGAGTATATTTGATGGATAGTAAATCACATTTAAAATATACTTTTCCTGCTGGATGCTTTGTTGAGTTTG
>CALAVF010000319.1 GCA_937892315.1 uncultured Prevotellaceae bacterium
CATACGAGCAGGCGGGCGTGTCGCTGACGTATTTTGCTGACCAGCAGACGGACAGACACATCTTTGGGTGGGAAATGCCGACGAGTTATTTCCAGTCGTTTCCTGCGGTGTTTGTGGTGCTGCTGGCTCCTGTGATGTCGCTGTTGTGGGATGTGCTGGGCAGGTGGGGGCATGAGCCTTCGTCGCCGATGAAGCAGGCGATAGGTTTGGGGTTGCTGTCGTTGGGGTATCTGTTCATCGCTCAGGGGGTGAAGGATGTGGAGCCGGGCATGAAGGTGAGCATGTGGTGGCTGACGGGTTTGTACTTCATCCATACGTTGGGCGAGTTGAGCCTGTCGCCCATAGGTTTGTCGCTGGTGAGCAAGTTGTCGCCGAAGCATCTGGCAAGCCTGATGATGGGTGTGTGGTTTCTGTCGTCGGCGGTGAGCAACATGCTGGCGGGGCAGTTGGCGACGTTGTATCCTGACGGGTCGCCGAAATCGCTGCTGGGCTTTCCCATCGACTCGCTGGAGGATTTCTTCATGGTGTTTGTGGTGATGTCGGGTGTGGCTGCTGTGGCGTTGGCGTGCATGACGCCTGTGTTGAAGAGGATGATGCGGTGAAAATGAAAAAGTGAAAAAAGGTAGAAGTAAAAGTGAAAAGTGAAAAATTTGCTACCGCACGTGTTCGTCAACGGTCTATTTTACTGCTGCGGTAGCAAATTTTCATTTTTCACTTTTACTTTTTCACATAAAATTCCTATCTTTGCACATTGTTGTACAACTCTCTAATATTTATCCTGACTATGAATCCAGAGATTGACATGATTAAGTGGTGGTCGGCACTGAGCATCGATAACAAGGTGAAGGTGTCGGGCAAGACCTACCCTGAATGCTCCGTATGGTGGAACAATCTGACCATCGAGGAGAAGTTGGCTACGAAGGAGGCTTCGGGCATCGAACGTGCCAAGAGGAACAAGACGAAAGGATTTACGTAAAACTTTTTTAGATTAACTATATGGGAACTACTGTCGCTATGCGTGCTCCGCATAGCAAAATGAATTACACCCTTAAATATCCAGAGAATGAGGGTGGCATGAATGAACGTGTGAAGCGGTTGCACCAGCAGAGCATCGACACGCCTACGACGCTGACGATTGAGCGTGCATTGATTGAGACGGCTTTCTACAAGGAGAACTATGGAAAGATGCCGAACTGCATCCTCCGTGCCCGCAATTTCTACGAGATTTGCAAGAAGAAGACAATCTATATAGGTAAAGACGAACTGATTGTGGGCGAACGCGGTCCTGTGCCCAAGGCGGTGCCGACATTCCCCGAACTGACGTGCCACACGGTGGAAGACCTCCACACGTTAGATACACGTGAGTTGCAGCCCTACCACATCAGCCAGGAGGACATCGACACGTATGCCCGTGAGGTCATCCCTTATTGGGAGGGCAGGACACAGCGTGAACGCATCTTCAGCCATGTGAGCAAGGAGTGGGAAGAGGCATACCACGCAGGTGTGTTCACGGAATTTATGGAGCAGCGTGCGGGTGGTCACACGGCGATGGACGGAAAGATGTATCATCGTGGTCTGCTGGATTGCAAGGCACTCATCGCCAAGACGCTGGCAGAACTCGACTTCATCAACGACCCCGAAGCCACTGACAAGCAGCAGGAGTTGCAAGCGATGGACATCAGTTGCGACGCGGCGATTCTGTTTGCAGAACGTCATGCTGAGTTGGCAGAGAAGATGGCGGCAGAGGATACAAACCCACAGCGAAAGGAAGAACTGCTGAAGATTGCCGATGTGTGCCGTTGGGTTCCTGCCCATGCGCCAAGGGATATGCAGGAGGCGATTCAGATGTATTGGTTTGTGCATCTTGGCACGGTGACAGAGTTGAACGGATGGGACTGCATGAACCCGGGACACATCGACCAACATCTTTATCCTTTCTACAAGAAAGGACTGGAAGATGGCACTATGACACGTGAGAAGGCGAAGGAACTGATTTCTTGCTTCTGGATTAAGTTCAACAACCAGCCGGCACCTCCGAAGGTGGGCATCACGGCATTGGAGAGCGGCACATATAACGATTTCACCAACATCAACATCGGCGGCATCGACAAGGATGGCAACAATGCCGTGAACGAACTTTCATACGTGATTCTGGAAGTGCAAGAGGAGTTGCACGAGTTGCAGCCAGGCTTGTCTATCCATGTGAGCAAGGTGACACCTGATGAGTTTGTGATGGCTGGGGCGAAGGTGATTCGTCAGGGCCACGGCTACCCCTCGGTTTTCAACCCCGACACCTACACGAAGGAACTGATGCGTCAGGGCAAAACGCAGGAGGATGCCAACGAAGGCGGTTGCTCGGGCTGCATCGAGGTGGGTGCGTTCGGCAAGGAAGCCTACATCTTGACGGGCTATCTGAACACGCCGAAGATACTGGAAATCACGCTCAACAACGGCATCGACCCGATGACGGGCAAGAAACTTGGCTTGGAGACGGGCGACCCTCGCACCTTCACTTCCTACGAACAACTGTATGACGCTTACCGCCAGCAGATGCTGTATTTCGTGAACATGAAACTGGCGGTGAACAACTATATCGAACGCATGTTCTCGCTCTATGCACCTGCCACGTTCCTGTCGCTCTTCATCGACGACTGCATCTCTCGTGGACGCGACTACTACAGCGGTGGTGCCCGATACAACACGACCTATATACAATGTACAGGACTCGGCACCATCACCGACTGCCTCTCTACGCTGAAGAAGCATGTGTTTGAGGACAAGAAGTTCACGATGGATGAACTGCTGGAGGCTGTCAGCAAGAACTTTGAAGGGAGCGAGAAGATGAGGCAGTTCATCATGAACCGCACACCGTTCTTCGGCAATGATGATGAATATGCCGACACGATAGCCGTGAAGGTCTATGACGACCTCGTGGATGCCATCGAAGGACATCCCAACACACGTGGCGGCAAGACGCAACTGAACATGCTCTCGACCACTTGCCACAACTACTTCGGCTCGGTATGTGGTGCATCGGTGAACGGACGTCTGGCGCATTTCGCCATCAGCGACGGAACCTCTCCCGCTCACGGAGCCGACACGAACGGCCCTACGGCGGTCATCAAGTCGTTGGGCAAACTCGACCAGACAAAATCGGGCGGCACCTTGTTGAATGTGCGTTTCGTGCCCTCGCTCCTCAAGCGTGACGAAGACCTGAAGAAACTTGTCTCTCTCATCCGTGCCTACTTTTCAATGGGCGGTCACCACATCCAGTTCAACATTGTGGACACTCAGACCCTACTCGATGCCCAGAAACTGCCGGAAGACTACAAGGACTTGCTCGTCCGCGTGGCAGGCTACTCCGACTACTTCAACGACATGACTGAACAGTTGCAGAACGAAATCATCGCACGAACGGAGAACGAGGAGTTTTAACTACTGAGTTTAAGGCTTATTATAGGCTTGAGAAAAGAATTATGAGACGGATTATTTTTGCAACGCTCTTGTTGATGGTGGCTTCAGAAGGCTTGATGGCTCAGAAGAAGGCACAACAAATGGCAGACTCGATTGTGAAATATCAGTTGAAGTCGGGCGGATGGCCAAAGAATCAGGATTGGTTGAAGGGTGTGAATCCGAAAGAGGCAAAGGAATGGCAGAAGTCGGGCGTGGGTTCGACGATTGATAACGGAGCGACGGTTTCAGAGATGAGGACGCTGGCGGAGGCTCTGAACAATACGTATAGGGTGGTGGAAGATGGCTTTGGCTGGATTGACAAGAAAGTGTTGGAAGAGCAGCGGGAGAAATATCGTGTCTCGTTCCGTCAAGGGCTGGCGTTCTTGCTGAAGATGCAGTATGAGAATGGCGGCTTTCCTCAGTTCTATCCAGAGAAACGAAAGGAGGATTATTCATCGCAGATTACGTTTAACGACAATGCGACGGTGAATGTGCTGAAGTTGCTGCTGGAGGTGGCGACCGATGCAGAAGCCTTTGCAAACATGGGGATTGACAAGTCAATGAAAAAGAAGTGTCAGGCAGCATACGATAAGGGTATTCAATGCATTCTTGATTGCCAGATTCGTGTGGATGAAGAGGAACGGGTGTTGGAATATGGAACGGAGGCTTGGAAGCAGGGCAAGAAGACGGTGTGGTGTCAACAGCATGACAAGAAGACGCTGGCTCCTGTGAAGGCTCGTGCCTACGAACTTCCGTCTTACTCAGGCCATGGCGAAACGGTGGCACTTTTAGAATTGTTGATGGATATGCCGTATCCATCGACAGAATCGGAGGATGCGGTGAAATGTGCAGTGGAATGGCTGGAAGGACATGCTTTGAAAGATGTAGAGTTGGAGACGTTTACCAATGAGGAAGGGAAAAAGGACATTCGATTGGTGGAGAAGAAGGGTGCACCTATGCTATGGGCTCGTTTCTATGACTTGGGAAAGGCAGAACCCATGTATTGTGACCGTGACGGGATTCCACAGAAACACCTTTCGGACATCGGATATGAGCGTCGAAATGGTTACCAGTGGATAGGTGATAGTCCTCAGCGGATTATTGATAGATACAGAAAAAAGTAATTTATAATAAAGAAACATTATGGCAGAAAACAACAATCAGCAACTTCAGATTGAACTGAAGCCAGAGGTGGCAGAAGGTGTTTATTCAAACCTTGCCATCATTACTCACTCCAGCAGTGAGGTTATTACGGATTTTGTGCAGATGATGCCAGGCTTGCCTAAGGCACAGGTGAAAAGCCGCATCATCATGGCTCCTGAACATGCAAAACGCCTGCTTTTGGCTTTGCAGGACAATATCCAAAAGTATGAGAAACAGTTTGGAACAATCAAGTTGACGCAAGGACAGCAGCCGAGTGATGGTAGAACGATTGCCCCGTTCACCATCAAAAAAGGCGAGGCTTAAGCGGTGACATTGTCCTTACGTGCGCGTACATTAATTATATATATAATAAATAATAAAGAGTTTGCCATAGGCATCGAAGAGAGGTGTCTGTGGTAACTTTTTGTCCTAAAAAGTTTGATTTTGTAACATGAAGATTGCTTTTGGGTTCATTTTATTTGTTAAATAAATTTAAAATCAGTTGTTTTTGGGGTAATCTGTCAAAGAAGGTAAAAAATAAATCATCTAAAAATGTGTTGTTTGGCAGAAAAATCGTAACTTTGCACCACTTTTTGGAGTAGTGCGTGCCTTTGTTAGGTACATGACGTATCGTGTGGGATGATTTCGCCCTGTTGCGAGGGGCGTAAAGAGGTAAAAAGTTGACGATACTTAAATTTAGCACGAAGCAAAGCGAGCAGCTTACCACAAAGCAACGGATTCCCCTTCGGGTGGAAGGGAAAAGGTAGGCTCTCAAACAGAATGACAATAATTAAATAATAATAATATAAAAAATTAAACAAAATGCCTACTATTCAACAATTGGTAAGAAAAGGCCGTAAGGTGTTGGTAGACAAGAGCAAGTCTCCTGCTTTGGATTCTTGCCCACAGCGTCGCGGTGTTTGCGTGCGTGTGTACACTACAACTCCTAAGAAGCCTAATTCAGCGATGAGAAAGGTCGCTCGTGTTCGTTTGACAAACAAGAAGGAAGTAAACTCTTACATTCCGGGAGAAGGTCACAACCTTCAGGAGCACTCCATCGTGCTGGTGCGTGGTGGTCGTGTGAAGGATCTTCCAGGTGTACGTTATCACATCATTCGCGGTGCGCTTGATACCGCAGGTGTGGCAAGCCGCACACAGCGTCGTTCTAAATACGGTGCAAAGCGTCCAAAGGCTAAGAAGTAATCCTTTTTCTTACAAAACAAAAAGAAACAACAGTTTTTTCACAACGTTTGGTTTGACGGAAATGCTTGAAGGGTTGAGTAAATGCCCTTGAGTGGGCGTTGAAGACACACACAATATGCAGCCTCAGACTAAAGAAAGATTAAATCAAACAAAAAAATGAGAAAAGCTAAACCAAAGAAGCGTGTGGTTCTTCCAGATCCAGTGTATGGCGATGTGAAGGTCACGAAGTTTGTTAACAACCTCATGTATGACGGTAAGAAGAGTGTGGCTTACACAATCTTCTACACGGCTTTGAAGAACGTAGAGAACAAGATGAAGAACGAAGAGAAGTCTCCACTGGAAATCTGGAAGACTGCTCTCGACAACATCACTCCTCAGGTGGAGGTGAAGAGCCGCCGTATCGGTGGTGCCACATTCCAGGTTCCAACAGAGATTCGTGCAGACCGCAAGGAGGCTATCTCGATGAAGAATATGATTTCTTTCGCTCGTAAGCGTTCGGGCAAGAGCATGGCAGACAAACTTTCTGCTGAGATTATGGATGCCTTCAACCAGCAGGGTGGTGCGTTCAAGCGTAAGGAAGATATGCACCGCATGGCTGAGGCTAACCGTGCATTCGCACACTTCCGCTTCTAATAACAACTCATTAGTTTAACAAAAAGGTAAAAAGGAAAAAGAGAATATGGCAAAGCAAGATTTGCATCTTACGCGTAATATTGGTATCATGGCCCACATTGATGCTGGTAAGACTACCACATCGGAGCGTATCCTGTTCTACACAGGTAAGACTCATAAGATTGGTGAGGTTCATGATGGTGCCGCCACGATGGACTGGATGGCTCAGGAGCAGGAGCGTGGTATCACTATCACTTCTGCTGCTACAACAGCATATTGGACTTGGAATGGTCAGAAGTACAAGTTCAATCTGATTGATACTCCGGGACACGTGGACTTCACGGCAGAGGTGGAGCGTTCACTCCGTGTACTTGACGGTGCTGTCGCAACATACTGTGCAGTGGGCGGTGTTGAGCCTCAGTCAGAAACTGTATGGCGCCAGGCTGATAAGTATAGCGTTCCACGTATTGGTTACGTGAACAAAATGGACCGTTCGGGTGCTGACTTCTTCGAGGTGGTTCGCCAGATGAAGGAAGTGCTTGGTGCAAAACCTGTCCCAGTTGTTATTCCGATTGGCTCGGAAGAAAACTTCAAAGGTGTGGTAGATCTCATTAAGATGAAGGCTATTCTGTGGCATGACGAGACAATGGGTGCTGATTATGATGTCGAGGAAATTCCTGCAAATCTTCGCGATGAAGCAGAGGAATGGCGTGGTAAGATGCTGGAATCGGTGGCTGAATTTGATGATGCTCTTATGGAGAAGTTCTTTGATGATCCTTCTACCATCACAGAGGAAGAGTGCATCCGTGCACTCCGTAAGGCTACCATTGCTCTTGAGTGTACGCCTATGCTCTGTGGCTCTTCTTTCAAGAACAAGGGTGTGCAGACGCTGCTTGATTATGTATGTGCATTCCTCCCATCTCCATTGGATACTCCAAACATCGTGGGTACTAATCCTAACACGAAGGATGAGGAAGACCGCAAGCCATCAGAGGATGACAAGACTTCGGCTCTCGCATTCAAGATTGCAACAGACCCGTATGTAGGCCGTCTCACCTTTATCCGTGTTTACTCTGGTAAGATTGAGGCCGGTTCTTATACGTACAACTCTCGCTCTGGAAAGAAAGAGCGTGTGTCACGTCTCTTCCAAATGCACTCTAATCACCAAAATCCAGTAGAAGTAATTGGTGCAGGTGATATTGGTGCTGTAGTTGGTTTGAAGGATATCCGTACAGGTGATACACTTTGTGATGAGGATGCTCCAATCGTTCTTGAGTCAATGGACTTCCCAGACCCAGTTATTGGTATTGCGGTTGAACCTAAGACTCAGAAAGACCTTGATAAACTTTCTGTTGGTTTGCAGAAACTGGCAGAGGAAGACCCGACTTTCACGGTGAAGACGGATGAGCAGTCTGGTCAGACAGTCATTTCTGGTATGGGTGAACTTCACCTTGATATCATCATAGACCGTCTGAAGCGTGAATTCAAGGTTGAATGTAATCAAGGTAAGCCTCAGGTGAACTACAAAGAGGCTATCACTAAGACGGTTAATCTCCGTGAGGTTTATAAGAAGCAGTCGGGTGGCCGCGGTAAGTTCGCCGACATCATTGTGAATGTTGGCCCTGTAGATGACGATTTCGAAGGTACAGGTCTTCAGTTCGTGGATGAAGTAAAGGGCGGTAATGTTCCTAAGGAATTCATTCCTGCTGTTCAAAAGGGTTTTGCTGAGTCAATGAAGAATGGTGTGTTGGGCGGTTTCCCAATGGATAGCCTCAAAGTGACATTGCTGGATGGTAGTTTCCACCCCGTGGACTCTGACCAGTTGTCATTTGAAATCGCTGCACGTCAGGCTTACAAGAATGCATGTGCTCAGGCCAAGCCTGTACTGATGGAGCCAATCATGAAACTTGAAGTAGTTACCCCGGAAGAGAATATGGGTGACGTAATTGGCGACCTTAACAAGCGTCGTGGTCAGGTGGAAGGTATGGATAACGCTCGTTCTGGTGCTCGTGTTGTGAAGGCAACAGTTCCACTGGGTGAGATGTTCGGTTACGTAACCGCTCTCCGTACCATCACTTCTGGTCGTGCAACGTCTTCAATGCAGTATGACCACCATGCTCCTGTCTCAAGTTCTATCGCAAAGGCTGTACTGCAGGAGTGCAACGGTCGTGTAGACCTCGTGTAAATGAATGAAAGGTTTGAGGGTGCAGGCAAGCAAACGACTCTTTGCCTGCATACTCTCATACTGATACATAATAATTAATTAAATAATTAGTCAAATGAGTCAACAAAAAATTCGTATTAAACTTAAGTCTTATGACCACAATCTCGTTGACAAGTCAGCAGAGAAGATTGTGAAGGCAGTGAAGGCTACTGATGCGATTGTGAGCGGTCCTATTCCACTTCCAACCCACAAGCGTATCTTCACAGTAAACCGTTCTACATTCGTAAACAAGAAGTCTCGTGAGCAGTTTGAACTCTGCACTTACAAGAGATTGATTGACATCTACAGTTCTACAACAAAGACGATAGATGCTCTCATGAAACTCGAACTTCCAAGCGGTGTTGAGGTTGAGATTAAAGTTTAATATCAGAGAACAATTAAAAGTATTATTGAAATGCCAGGATTATTAGGAAAAAAAATCGGAATGACATCCGTTTTCAGTG
>CALAVF010000320.1 GCA_937892315.1 uncultured Prevotellaceae bacterium
CGATGGCACCCACCCAGAAGTTCAGGCCGAGCAGATACTCGAAGAAGATACCGCCGGTGAAGGCTGTCACGCTGACCTTGGTGAGCACGTATGCCACCAGCGTGATGATGGAGAGCCATGAGCCTGTACGCTGAGTGTAGCGGAACTTCAGGAAGTCAGGCATGGTGATAATCTTGCCCATCTTGTTGATAAGCAACTGATAGAAAGGAACGAAGAGCCAGCCGAGAATGAGAATCATCCAGCCCTGCATCCCCCAGTGAGCCATGCCGACGCCGTCTTTCGCGCCCGTGCCAGCCAAGCCGACGAGGTGTTCAGAACCGATGTTTGCGGCAAAGATTGCCATACCAATCACGTACCAAGGCTCGCCCTTACCGAAGAGGTAGGCAGATGAGTCTTCGCCCTGCTGCGACTTCTTGTCTTTCCAGATGGCATACCACACGGCAGCCACCACTCCTAACAGGCCGACACCTAAAATCGCCCAGTCAAGCCAAATAAATTCGTTTGATGACCAATTCATTGTTTTTTAATAGATTATTAGTTGAGTTGTTATTGAATGTTTTTTCTTACTCTTCAGCGATGGAGAACGCATACTTGCAGTAACTGTGGTATGGCTTCTCAGGCGTGATGAACGGATTGCTCTGCTCCCAACCCGGCATCATGCACTTGTTGGGCGAGTCGGGATACTTCTGGCTTTCGAGGCAGATGGCACAATGCTTCTGATACATGATGCCGCCCTTGCCCGGACGAGTGCCATCCTGGAAGTTAGCCGTGTAGCACTGGATGCCAGGTTCGTTGGTGTAAACGTCCAACTTGATGCCCGAACGTGGGTCAGTCATCGTGGCAGCGATTTCATCCTGGTTGCCCTTTGTGTTGAGGCACCAGTTGTGGTCGTAGCCGCCACCCACCGAAATCATCTCGGCATCGTTCTTGTCGAAGTCGGTGCCGATAGCCTTTGGCGTGCGGAAATCAAACACGGTTCCCTCCACCGGGCGAATCTCGCCAGTAGGGATGAGGAAACGGTCGCCAGGCGTGTAACTGTCAGCGTTCACGTAGAGCACAGACTCGTCAATCGTGTTGTTCAGGTCGCCCGACAGGTTGAAGTAAGTGTGGTTCGTCATGTTGAGCACGGTAGGAGCGTCCGTCGTGCCGTCGTAGTTGATGACGATGGCATTGTCATCCGTCAGTTCAAACTTCACCGTAGCCTCCACATTGCCCGGGAACTGGTTGTCGCCAGCAGGAGACACACGCTTGATGGTGAGCGACTGGTCGGTAGCCTCCACCACGTCATACACCTGATACTGCCAGCCCGTGTAGCCGCCGTGCAGACAAGCCACGCCGTTGTTATTCTTAGGCAGCGTCACGGTTTCGCCGTTGTAACTGTACTTGCCGTCGTTGATGCGGTTGGCATAGCGACCCACCGAGCAGCCAAAGTCCGTCTCGAAGTTCCAGGGGAAATAATTCTCCACCTTGTCGAAACCACAAGCCACGTCCACCATCTCGCCGTCCTTGTCAGGCACCATGATGCTCACGATGCGGCCACCGAAGTTGGTGATGCACACCTCCATGCCGTTGGCATTGGTGAGCGTGTAGAGTTTCACCTGCTTTGCATTGGCGGAATCAGCAACGAAAGCGTGAGCCTCCGCATCGTAAGCCACTGCAATGCATGTGTCATAATCAGCAGGATTGATACCTGACTGTGTCAGTTCGGGCTGAACTGGCTGCTGTGGTACAGAATTGCACGCACAAAGGAATGCCACGGCCGCAGCACTTCCTGTCAAAATCGATTTAAGATTTCTCATAATTGGGTTAGAAATTGTATTAGTCTATAAACTTTCCGCCAAAGTTCGGCATTTTTGCCGTCATTTCATCCCTCAAAAACATGTTATAAAACATAAAGTGTGGCTTCAACACTTTTTTGTATCAAAAACCACACTTTTCCCTTATTTGGCATTTGGCGTTTTGGCGTTTGGCACACTTCCTACCTTGCCACATAAATGCTGGAGCAATACACATTCTGATAGTCGCGATCCTTGTAGTGGTTGACGCTGAACCCGACGAGCGTTTCCACCCGTGTGCCCACTTCGAGGCTGAAGTTGCGGGCGTTGTCGCCCTTCAGCGTCATCAGCAGGGCTTGCTCGTGGGTCTTCACCCTGCCGTCGCTGTATTTCGTCTCTTCGCTCCATGTGATGGTGATGTCGCGGTTGCACCACACGTTTCCGCTCTCTTGTGCGACGCCTTGTTTCAGGTCGCCCACTTTGGTCAATGTTCCTGTGATTCTCATTGCTTTTTGTTGTTTTTGCGTTGTTTCTTCTGTTTCTGATTCACTTTCCTGTACCGGCAATTGCCACACGGTTCGACAAACTCTGCCCGTTGCCATGTCAGCAGCAAGCCCCGCTCACGCTGCTTCACGCCCTGTGCCATCATCGCCTTGTGCAAGTCTGTTATGGTGAACTCTTCGGGCAGGCTCTCGAAGAGGGTCACGCTCTTGGTGCGTCGCTGATGGGGGATGCTTTCGCTTTTCTCTATCAGGTCGTTGTACTGGTCGCCAAACTTCATGAGCACGTTGGCGAGGATTCTTTCGGCTGCCCAGAGCACGAAGCGTTTCACCTCCTCACGCTCCTTCTTCCCGACCGTTCGGCTCTGCATCTGGTGACACACCATCGCCACCATGCCCAGTCGGAAGGCATTCACGG
>CALAVF010000321.1 GCA_937892315.1 uncultured Prevotellaceae bacterium
GGCTTCAGCGACGAGGCATACATACAGGCTGGTGCACGCATCCTTCCGACGATAGAGGATGTGTATCGCGAGGCTGAGATGATTGTCAAGGTGAAAGAGCCTATTGAGCCAGAGTATCAGTTGGTGCGTCCTGGGCAGTTGCTTTTCACGTATTTCCATTTTGCGTGTGAGAAGGAACTGACGGATGCGATGCTGAAGAGCGGGGCTGTGTGTCTGGCTTACGAGACGGTGCAACTGCCGAATGGCTCTCTGCCGCTGCTGCAACCCATGAGCGAGGTGGCAGGACGCATGGCGGCACTCAATGGTGCCTATTATCTGCAGAAGACACAAGGTGGCAAGGGCAAACTGATTAGCGGTGTGCCTGGTGTCAGCCCTGCCAAGGTGCTGGTGCTTGGCGGCGGTGTGGTGGGCGAGGCTGCCGCACGGATGGCTGCTGGGCTGGGAGCCGACGTGACGATTGCCGACATCTCGCTGCCTCGTCTGCGTCAACTCGACATCGAGACACCTGCCAATGTCCACACGCTCTATTCGTCGGAGCACAACATACGCCAGATGCTGCCGACGGTGGATGTGGTGATTGGTTCTGTGTTGGTGCCAGGCGACAGGACGCCTCATCTGGTTTCTCGGCAGATGCTACGACTGATGGAGCCGGGGACGGTGCTGGTGGATGTGGCGATTGACCAAGGCGGCTGTTTTGAGACTTCGCGTCCGACGACGCACAGCGAACCTGTCTATACCGAAGAGGGTATCGTACACTATTGTGTAGCCAACATTCCCGGTGCTGTACCTCACACCTCTACCCTTGCCTTGACGAATGCAACCCTGCGTTATGCAGTGGCACTGGCAGACAATGGGTGGAAACAGGCTTGCAAAGAAGACCTGGCACTGGGCAAGGGCCTGAACATCGTGGAAGGAATGGTTACTTACAAGGCAGTGGCCGACGTGTTTGGACTTCCCTACACGCCTGCTTTCTGAATTTGCCAATTGACAGGAAAATGTGGGTGTTTAGAACGCTACCAGGATGCGGAAGACTTTGCCGGGGTTTTGGCTCCACCATTGCATGGTCTCCAGTCCTTCTTCGGGTCGGATGACACGGGTGATGAGGCGGTCGATGGGGCTGGTGTGCCTCTCCAGATAGTGGATGACGGCACGGAAGTCCTGCGGCATGGCGTTGCGAGAGCCACGGATGTCGAGTTCCTTCTGCACGAAGTATTTGGTCTGGAAGGAGACTTCGCTCTTGGCGTAGCCGATGCAGACGACACGGCCAGTGTAACTCACTTCATCTACTGCCATCTGGTAGGTGGCGGTGCTGCCCACGGCCTCGATGACCACGTCGGGGCCGAAGCCGCTGGTTATTTCGAGGAGTCGTTGGTGTACGTCTTCTGTCTTGGTGTTGATGGTGTAGGAGGCTCCCATCTGACGGGCGAGGGCGAGTTTCTCGTCGTCGATGTCGGCTGCCACGACGGTGGCTCCTCGCAGGGAGGAGCGGACGATGGCTCCCATGCCTACCATGCCGCAGCCGATGACCATCACCACGTCGATGTCGGTCACTTGGGCTCGGCTCACGGCGTGGAAACCTACGCTCATCGGCTCTACCAAGGCACATTCCTTCGGAGTGAGCAGTCCTGCTGGAATCACTTTCTCCCATGGCATGACGATGTACTCCTTCATGGCTCCGTTGCGTTGCACGCCCAGTGTCTCGTTGTGCTGACAGGCGTTGACGCGTCCGTTACGGCACGAGGCGCATTTGCCGCAGTTGGTGTAGGGGTTCAGGGTCACGACCATGCCTGCCTTGAGGCCTTCGGGCACGTCGCTGCCAACGGCTTCAATCACGGCTCCCACCTCATGTCCGGGGATGACAGGATTGAGTGCCATCGTGTTGCGTCCCATGAAGGTGTTGATGTCGGAACCGCAGAAGCCGACGTATTGCAGCCTCAGCAGCACTTCGTCTGCCTTCAGTGCTGTAGGTTTCTCCACTTCGATAATGTTTAACTCTTGCGAGTGTGTAATTTGAATTGCTTTCATTGTTCTTTTCTTTAACTCCTTACTCAACTTTCGGAAGTTATCGCTTCGCTCGAAGTTAAAGAAGTTAGAGAAGTTAAAGACGATACCAATTGCGGGGCTGCATCACATACGTCTTTAACTTCGAGCGAAGCGATAACTTCTCTAACTTCTTTAACTTCAAAGGGGGACAAACTCCCGAAACTTAAAACTCCTTATTTTCTTATAGGAACGATATCCGTAAACGATAATCACCAAGAAACAAGCCAGAGGAAGAATGAACGACATGTTCACCGCAGGGTGTCCGAGGATGACCTGCTGGTCAATCATCGTGCCTTGCAGGGGGGGCATCAGTGCTCCGCCGACAATCGCCATGACGAGGAACGCAGCACCCAGGTGTGTGTCCTTCGTATCGACATTTTCCAGTGCGATGCCGTAGATGGAGGGGAACATGATGGACATGAAGAGGCTGATGCACACGAGGCTGTAGAGTCCCGGCATCCCTTCGATACAGATGGCTCCGAGGGTGCAGAGGGACGCTCCCACGCCAAACCACATGAGCAACCGTCGGGTGTTGACATATCGCATGATGAAGGTGCCGATGAACCTGCCACAGAGGGAGAGCGACATCGCCAAGATGTTGTAGAGTTGGGCGGTCGCCTTGTTGATGCCCAGATGGTCGGCGTACTGGATGATGAATGTCCACACCATGATTTGGGCTGCCACGTAGCAGACCTGGGCGAAGACTCCCTCGCGGTAGATGGTGTTGTGCCAGAGGTTCGACAGCGTCTGCCTCACCGTGTGGGTCTGTCCTGCCGCCTTCTGCTCTTCGCTCTCGGTCTTGGGCATCTTGGTCAGGGCGATGACGATAAGCACACACACCACCACGATGCCGATGGCTACGTAGGGGTTGCGGATGACGGCGAGGTCGTGCAGACGGATGTCGGCTTTCTCGGCTTCCGACAGCAGGGGGAAGATGATTTGTCCTGCGGCATCACGTCGGTCTGACCACAGGTGGGGCAGCACGATGAACGATGCCACTGCCATGCCGCTCAGCGAGCCTACGGGGTTGAAGGCTTGTGCGAGGTTCAGTCGTCGGGTCGAGGTGTCCTTATCACCTAATGACAAGATGAAGGGATTGGCTGTCGTCTCCAAGAAAGCCAGACCGAAGGTGAGGATGTAGAGCGACACGCAGAAGAAGGAGAACTCTTGCCACTCGGCAGCGGGGATGAACAGGAAGGCTCCGATGGCATAGAGCGTCAAGCCCAGCAGGATGCCGCTCTTGTAGGAATAGCGGCGGATGAACAATGCGGCAGGAATCGCCATGGTGGCGTAGCCTCCGTAGAAGGCGAACTGCACCATCGACGCTTTGGCTGCCGAGAGTTCCATCACCGTCTGGAACGCTGCCACCATCGGGTTGGTGATGTCGTTGGCAAATCCCCACAGGGCGAACAGCGAGGTAATCAGGATGAACGTGAAGAGGTATTTCTTCGGCACGAGGGGCTTTTTTTCTTTCTTCATATCATGTACATGGTAAATGGTACCTATAAAAATCTATCCGTATATGGGTCCAAAGTTCTGGCAGGCTCTGTAGTCAGCACCCTCCTTGTCCATGCCGAACGCATTCCATGCCGCAGGACGGAAGATGTCGTTGTTTGCCACATTGTGCATACACACGGGAATACGCAGGATGGAGCACAGCGTGATGATGTCGGCACCGATGTGTCCGTAGGCGATGGCACCGTGGTTGGCTCCCCAGCAGTTCATCACCGAATAGACATCCTTGAAGGCGTCCTTCCGCTCGTCCAGCCGAGGCACAAACCACGTGGTGGGCCACGTCTTGTCCGTGCGTCGGTTCAGCACGTCGTGAATCTCGGGGTCGAGGTCAACCGACCATCCTTCTGCCAGTTGCAGCACGGGCCCTAATCCCTTCACTCGGTTCACACGCATCATCGTCATCGGCATACCGCCTTTGGTCAAGAAGTTGCTCGAATAGCCGCCGCCACGGAAGTAGCCACGGTCGGCAGGATACCACGTCGTGGCTTTCAGACAAGCCTCCACATCCTGCTCCGTCATCTCCCAAGGGCTCTTCATCACAGGCTTCCCCTCGCCGTCCGCCATGGCACCTGTGGCATCCAGCGACGTGGCTCCCGAGTTGATCAGGTGGATGAATCCTCCTGCCGCCATGCCAGTCGGCTCCTTGCCCGTCACACGCTTCACCGCTTCGGGGCTCCAGTAGGTGCGGATGTCGGAGAACATCACACCCTTGTTCGTCAGCAAGTGTCCGAACAGCATCGACACGCCGTTCAGCGAGTCGTTCTCCGTTGCCAGCACCTCCGCCTCGCGGATGCCGTTCCAGTCGAAAGACGTACACATCAACGCCTCGGGGAAGTCGAAGTTAGGCTTGTAATCTGTCCACTGACGCTGACCCTGCACACCTGCCAGCAATGCATTGTGTCCCAGCGCCTCCTCCTTCCATCCGAGTTCCTTCAGACGAGGGTTGCCGTGCATCAGGTCGCGGATAATCAGCATGTTCTTCACCGTGAACCGCCAGTCTTCGTCCTTCTCCTCACGCGTCTTCCCCTTGCCGGCATCGTCGTTGTAGTCATAGCCCTCGTTCACCTTGCAGTGCCGCTCCGTCCATGCCATCGCCTTCTCATACTCCTCGGGGTCGTAGATGCCCAGTTCCACTCGTCGCAGAATCTCCACCAAGTCGGCATATTCGGTACGCATACCCAGATAGTCCTGAAAGAAGTCGGCATCGACAATCGACCCCGCAATGCCCATGCAGGTGTTGCCCAACGACAGGTAGGACTTGCCCCTCATGGTTGCCACCGCTTGAGCAGCACGGGCAAATCGCAAAATCTTCTCAGCCACATCGGCAGGGATGGTGTTGTCCTGCAAGTCCTGCACATCGTGTCCGTAGATGCCGAAGGCAGGCAGTCCCTTCTGGGCATGAGCCGCCAGCACGGCAGCCAGATAAACAGCACCGGGGCGTTCCGTTCCGTTGAATCCCCACACCGCCTTCGGATAGTAAGGATTCATGTCCATCGTTTCCGACCCGTAGCACCAGCAGGAAGTGACCGTGATGGTGCTTCCCACGCCCTCTCGCTCAAACTTCTCCGCACAGGCGGCACTCTCAGCCACACGTCCGATGGTCGTGTCGGCAATCACACACTCCACAGGCGAGCCGTCGCCATTCCTCAGATGAGTCGTGATAAGGTTCGCCACTGCCTGAGCAAGACACATGGTCTTCTCTTCCAAACTTTCTCTCACACCGCCCTGTCTGCCGTCGATGGTAGGGCGAATACCGATTTTAGGATAAGTCTTCATATTTTTTTCTGTATCAAATAGGTTTTTAATTATTTACTCAACTTTCGGAAGTTATCGCTTCGCTCGAAGTTAAAGAAGTTAGAGAAGTTA
>CALAVF010000322.1 GCA_937892315.1 uncultured Prevotellaceae bacterium
TGGCTACATTTGAATCCTCATTGAAATCGAAACTGATCTATGTGTTTGCCATCAATGACGAACGGCATCAGGACTGTCTGAAGATTGGCGAGACGACTCTTGACGAAGATGATGGCGGCGACCTTTCGCCCAACTCGGCTCTTCTGAACCAAGCCGCCCATAAACGCATCAAACGATACACACAGACAGCGGGCATCGCTTATCAACTGCTCTATACCGAAGATACCATTTTCCGCCGTAGTGGTATGATTCTCTCTTTCAACGACAAACAAGTGCATCGGGTGTTGGAACGGTCGGGGATAGAAAAGAAGGAGTTTTCGGGTGTGAAAGGTGCGGACGAATGGTACTGCTGCGACCTCGAAACCATCAAGAAAGCCATCCGTGCCGTGAAACACGGTGAGACGAGTCTTCATGCCAGCGACATTACCAAAGGACAAACGCCCATCATTTTCCGTCCCGAACAAAGGGAAGCCATTGACAGAACCATCAAGCGATTCAAGAAAGGCAACCAAATGCTATGGAACGCCAAGATGCGTTTTGGCAAGACGCTTTCTGCCTTGCAGGTGGTGAAGGAAGAAGAGTTTACACGCACACTGATTTTGACTCACCGTCCCGTGGTTGATAAGGGATGGTTTGAAGACTTTGGCAAAATCTTTTTTGACCGCAAGGACTACCGTTATGGCTCACGCACCAACGGCGAAGAGTTTTCGTCCTTGGAAAGAAAAGTGATGCAAGGCAGCAAGTACATCTACTTTGCTTCCATGCAAGACTTGCGAGGCTCGGAAAAGGTGGGTGGCAAGTTCGACAAAAACGACCGTGTGTTCCGCACTCCGTGGGATTTTATCATTGTGGATGAGGCTCATGAAGGGACAAAGACCGAACTGGGGCAAAACGTGCTGAAGGAACTGACCAAGGATGAAACGAAGGTGTTGCAACTGTCGGGCACTCCGTTCAACTTGTTTGACGACTACAGCGAGGATGAAATCTACACTTGGGATTATGTGATGGAACAGAAGGCGAAACAGGCGTGGTACACGGATAATCCTTACGAGCCGAATCCGTATGCCTCGTTGCCTGCCATCAACATCTACACCTACGACCTTGGTGCTTTGATGTCGGAGTTTGCCGATGATGAACGGGCATTCAACTTCCGTGAATTTTTCCGTACAAGAGACAGCGGCACCTTCATCCACGAAAAAGATGTTGACAGGTTTCTCAACCTGCTCTGCAAGGATGATAAAGATAGCCTCTACCCCTACAGCAACGAGGCATACCGACGCATCTTCCGACACACCTTGTGGATGGTGCCAGGTGTAAAAGCGGCTAAGGCTTTGAGCCTGAAACTCAAGCAACATCCTGTGTTCGGAGCCTTCGACATTGTCAATGTGGCTGGTG
>CALAVF010000323.1 GCA_937892315.1 uncultured Prevotellaceae bacterium
TTATCACCACGAGTAAGCCACCATTGCCGCGAAACGGACGAGCATATAAGAACCGTAGGACAGCGGTTCGAGCGTGTTCGGTATTGATGATGACCTCTTAGAAAATGTAGATAAACAAATCATTGGTGGCATGTTTTGTCGTCAAAGAAAATTTTCTTCTTTCTCTCTTTTGTTTATTCAAAAAATAGTTGTATTTTTGCAGAAATAAAATAGCGAGAAACAAGATGCCTACAGTTTTCATCTTATTCGGATATATCTTCAAGTTCTACTCTGATGACCACGAACCCATCCATGTCCATGTCGTGAAAGATGGTAAAGAAGTAAAATACAATGTGGTTCCAGAGGTGATGCAGGTGTTCAATCACGGCTTCAAAAAACATGAAATCTCCGTGATAGAAGGGATAATAGAGGAAAATGTAGAGGTAATTATCGACCGTTGGAAGAACTTTTTTGACGACAGCAAGTGAATATGGGCGTAAAGCATAAAATACAGCGTGTATGGGTAGATAACACAAGGGTGTATGCACTTACGGAGGATGGCTTGCAGGCAAGTTATCCCTTTTCCTTGTGGAAAAGACTCGCCAAGGCTACACCCGAACAACGCCAAAACTTCTACCTCTCCTACACGGGCATCCATTGGCCCGACATTGATGAAGACCTTAGTTTTGAGGGCATGTTTGCTCAGGCTGGATTGTGTCAACGAACCGATTCTGAAGACTCTGTGTATTATGAACTGGATTATCGCAATATGATGGGCGACGAAGAAACAAGTAAAGCGGCAGAAAATGAGCAACTTTAATAATACAAAGTGATATTACCATTTCCCAATTAGGTTATTCTTCTGTTCAATCAGCAACATTGTCATACGTAATAGGGTGTCAACTGTAACAACATCATCTTTTCACTTAACGTCGTTTTTCTCCTTTCATTCTATTCCCAACATGATGCGATTAACAGATTAAAATCCTTAATAAGAGTCGATGTACTTTGTTTGATATTTTCACCAGAAAGGCTATCTTTCTCATTGCAAATAGCCATTCTAACGTTCATCCAATTATCCATCGCATCAATCAATGGTTTTTGGTCAGATAACATCTGTTGATAAGTATCACTATATTGTTTTTTTCCACCGTCTCTCCAGTCATCATCGTCTATGAAGTATCTTTGTTCGAAAAATTCTTTTGTGTTCAGTACCCGATTGGCCGTTTTATGCACGGCTTTCGCAAAAGACTCCTTTGTCTTTGCCAAGAATAGAGAATCTGTCGATATTGTAGATTTCCCTGAATTCTTTAAAATTTGTTGAAGATCATTACATCGTGTCTGCCTTATATCCCATATCGCCTGATTAGATGCCCATCCCACTCCGCTTCCTCCAAAATATGCGAGTTCAGCCAAGTGTACACAGAAATGGTCTATACGGTTCTCTAAATTCCTCCAAGCCAATACTTCTTTTTGAAAAGTACAATCTTGCCTCAATAGTTCTTTTTCGTAAGCGATATACCTGTAAGCAGTCATGACGTCTCTTTGCCATTTCTCATATTCTGGTTCATCAACAAAAAGAGTCTCCAATTCTTTTAGCATAGCATCTGCTTTCTGGAAACGAGACAACCGATTCCCTGGATGAAGTGAATCATATTGAGTAACAAGGT
Source organism: uncultured Prevotellaceae bacterium (assembly GCA_937892315.1). The sequence continues at coordinate 1,650 of CALAVF010000323.1, forward strand.
TCTTTTCGCTTCTGCTTTGCCACTGTTGTGGATGTTTCAAGTATTTGATTGAAAAGAATTGCCATTCTCCAAAAATCTGTTCCATCTTAGCCGCACCTATTTCTACGAGATTCTCGTTCTTTTCACTTTTACTCTTGTGCTTTCTCACATTTTCCCATTGCTGAGCGTCAAGACCGGTATACCGCCTTACGGTATCAGTCATAATAGATTTTTCACCTAAAGATCTCTCTTCCGTCGCTTGTTGAAATTGCTTGTTCGTATGATTGCACGAAAGGCACAAAATGAGTGCCAACAATGAAACCGTTTTTGATTGTATCGTCATTTGGAAAATATTTAGAAAATTTTATTAAAAAAACACATCCTGTTTTTGTTTGCAAACGATTATATTAAAAGGATTCTCCTCCCCCCAATCACTTTCTTGCCAGCAAACTTACATCTTTGTTCTTGATTAGTCAGGCTTCATTAATAGGGAAAACCGTATTCCCCTTTCTTCCACAATGCTAATTTCATTGTTGTATCCGAATCTCTCTTGCCATATATTTTAAATATAAAAAACGGTTGGCTATGACGTACAAACACAACAAACAGTGCACTCTCTCATTCGATTGCAAATTAAGTGAAAAATATAGAATGTGCCAAATTTTCTTTCGAATTTTTCTCTGTAGGTACAAAAGTTTTTGCAAAACAAAATGAAATTGAAGAATAAAGTGAGAATGCCAACTGAAAAATATTGCCTTCAATGTTCACCGAGGTCGCTCACCCGTGTCTTGCGGGAACGATGTCCAATGTCTTGTTGGCTTCGTTGCCTTTTATCTCGAACGACACGATTCAATGTCTTTGCCAAGCATTGTTCAGGGCGTGAAATGACAATACCTCGACACGAGTTAATTCGTGTCGAGGTATTGTATTGATTTGTTACCCGTGCATGAATTGATACGCATCGAGGTAACGACGTAGGGTTGGATTTACTTCGCCGAACTAAAGGGGTGGCGAAGTCAAGCCAAAGGTTACTTCAAGAGGTCGTCGAGTGCTGACTTGAAGTCGCTGCCTGCGTCTGGTGCATCGTTGCGTGGCTGACGTGGCTGGCGGTCGTTACGCTCTGGGCGTGGACGGCGTTCGCCGCGTTCGGGACGCTCACCTCGCTCGGGACG
>CALAVF010000324.1 GCA_937892315.1 uncultured Prevotellaceae bacterium
GCAAAGTTACGCATTTTCCCCGAAACTTCGCACACGCTTTGTGTTTAAAGAATATAAAAGGACAAAAAACAAATGGCTCGGAAGATAGTCTGACAAGAAACGACTATCCATCGAGCCATCAATAAAACGTTTATAATTCAAAATCACTGCGGACGGCTGTAGTTGGGTGCCTCGCTGGTGATGATGACTTCGTGTGGATGGCTTTCAAGCACACCGGCGTTGGTGATGCGGGTGAACTTGGCGTTGTGCAGGGACTGGATGCTGTCGGCACCACAGTAGCCCATGCCGGAACGGAGTCCGCCCACGAGCTGATAGATGACTTCCTGCACGGTGCCTTTGTAGGGCACTCGACCTGCGATGCCTTCAGGCACGAGTTTCTTGGTCTCGGTCACGCCACCCTGGAAGTAGCGGTCTTTGGAACCGTTCTCCATGGCTTCGAGCGAGCCCATACCGCGGTAACTCTTGAACTTACGTCCGTTGAACAGGATGGTTTCGCCTGGAGCCTCTTCAGTACCAGCCACGAGGGAGCCAATCATGACGGAGTAACCGCCTGCGGCAATGGCCTTGACCACGTCGCCCGAATAGCGGAGACCGCCATCGGCAATGAGTGGAATGCCGGTGCCTTCGAGTGCCTGTGCCACATCATAGACGGCACTGAGTTGAGGAACGCCCACGCCTGCCACCACACGGGTAGTGCAGATGGAACCAGGACCGATGCCGACTTTCACAGCGTCTGCCCCTGCCTCGACAAGTGCCTTGGCTGCTTCGCCTGTGGCGATGTTGCCCACCACGATGTCCACATCGGGGAAGGCAGCCTTGGCTTCGCGAACCTTGTCAATCACGCCCTTGGAGTGACCATGAGCGGTGTCGATGACGATGGCATCAACGCCTGCTTTTACGAGGGCTTCCATACGCTCGAAGGTGTCGGCTGTCACGCCCACGCCTGCTGCCACACGGAGGCGACCCTTGGAGTCCTTACATGCCATAGGCTTGTCCTTTGCCTTGGTGATGTCCTTATAGGTGATGAGTCCGATGAGTTTGTTGTCACTGTCCACGACGGGAAGTTTCTCAATCTTGTGTTCGAGCAGGATGCGTGAAGCACTGTCGAGGTCTGCCTGCTGATGGGTGACCACAAGGTTATCTTTGGTCATCACTTCATCAATCTTACGAGAAAGGTCGGTCTGGAAACGGAGGTCGCGGTTGGTGACGATGCCCACGAGGGTGTTGACATCATCCACCACGGGAATACCGCCAATGTGATACTCATGCATGATGTCGAGTGCATCCTTCACGGTAGATCCACGCTTGATGGTGACGGGGTCGTAAATCATACCGTTCTCAGCACGCTTGACGATAGCCACCTGACGTGCCTGCTCTTCGATGCTCATATTCTTGTGAATCACACCGATGCCACCTTCACGGGCAATGGCAATAGCCATAGGAGCCTCGGTGACGGTGTCCATGGCGGCAGTCACAAAGGGTATCTTCAACTCAATGTTGCGGGAAAATTTTGTACTCAGTGAAACCTCTCGTGGAAGAACTTCGGAATATGCCGGAATGAGCAGCACATCGTCATAGGTCAATCCTTCCATTACAACTTTATCTGCAATAAATGATGACATAGTGTTATGATTTTATTGCACGCAAAGGTAAGGCTTTTTTTTGACGTGACCAAAAAATTAAGTGAAAAGTGATAAATGATAAATGAAAAATTTGCTACCGCAGCAGTAAGCCAACAGAATGGCTAACAAGTGCGGTAGCAAATTTCTCACTTTTCACTCTTCACTTTTCACTTTTTTACGTTGTGTCAGTTCGCCATTTCGCTGATAAACTTGATGCGGACAAGGCGGATGTCCTCCTCGTAGATGTTGCTGTCAAGATTGTCAAGGGCTGTATCGATGTCATCGGTGTCGCTCTCGCGGAAGTAGTCGTAGATTTCGTCCACGACATCCTCGTCCATCTCAATGGACTCGAAATAATAATCGATGTTGAGTTTCGTGCCGCTATAGACGATAGCCTCCATCTCGGTCAGGAGTTCGTCGAAGTCAAGGCCATTTGCCTTGGCGATGTCCTCTAAATCGACCTTTCGGTCTATGGCTTGTATAATCTTTACTTTCACTTTCGACTTATTTGCAACTGTCCTGACACGCATGTCGGTGGGACGCACTATATCATTATCTTCGCAATGCTTCTTGATGAGTTTGCAGAACTCTTCGCCGTAGCGTTTCGCCTTGCCGGCTCCGACCCCTGGAATGTTTTGCAGTTCCTCTTCGTTGATGGGGTAAAGCGTTGACATCGATTCGAGCGAAGTGTCCTGAAAGACCACATACGGAGGTACATCGTGTTTCTTGGCTATCTTCTTCCGCAGGTCAACCAACATGTTGTAGAGTGCCTCGTCTGCCACGCCTGTGCCGCCTTGCTCGTTGCTGTCGTCGAAGTCATCGTCGAAGTCGTTGTTCTCTACAATCATGAAGGATACGGGCTTCTTGATGAACTTCTTGCCTTCCTTGGTTAACTTCAGCACGCCATAGGCTTCCACCTCCTTTTCGATATATCCGTCGAGGCTTGCCTGGCTGAAGATAGCGTTCCACATGGATTCTTCCACATCGGCACCTGCACCAAACTCCTCCAACTTGTCGTGGTTGTGGCTCAGAATCATCTCGTTTTCTTCGCCACGCAATATACTGATAATGTATTCCTTCCTGAAATTCTCCTTCACTGCCTGAATGGCCTGCAAAGCCAACAGCAGGTTGTCTTTTGCTTCAATCTTCATTTTCGGATGTAAACAGTTGTCGCAGTTTCCACAGTTCTCCGGCTCGTATTCCTCGCCGAAATAGTGAAGCAACATTTTCCTCCTACAAACAGATGATTCGCAGTAAGCCGCCGTCTCACTCAACAGGTGATTACCAATGTCCTTTTCGGCAGGAGTCTTGTCCTTCATGAACTTCTCCAACTTCTCCAAGTCTTTCTGGCAATAGAACGTGATGCACTGCCCTTCTCCGCCATCTCTGCCGGCGCGTCCTGTCTCCTGATAATATCCTTCAAGGCTCTTGGGAATGTCGTAGTGGATGACAAAGCGCACATCGGCCTTTTCTATGCCCATGCCGAAGGCGATGGTTGCCACGATGACATCCACACGCTCCATGATGAAGTCGTCCTGTGTCTCGTTGCGGTCTTTCGTATCCATGCCTGCATGGTAAGCGGATGCCTTGATGTTGTTGGCACGAAGCACTTCGGTCAAGTCTTCCACTTTCTTGCGGCTCAAGCAGTAGATGATGCCACTCTTGCCTGCATTCTGCTTGATAAACTTGATGATGTCCTTCTCCACGTTGGCTGTCTTCTGACGCACTTCATAATAGAGGTTGGGACGGTTGAAGGAAGACTTATAATCTATCGCATCGGTGATGCCCAAGTTCTTTCGGATATCGTTGCGAACCTTGTCCGTGGCAGTAGCCGTCAATGCAATGACTGGAGCATTATTGATTTTCAGCGAAGCCTCCCGAATGGCGTCGTCGGATGGCAACTCTGGCAATGTCGCCACAATCGGGTCGTTGCCCAAGCGTCCGGTCAACTCCTTATAGGACTTTCGGAACGAAGGCATCATGCCGACCAGCGCATCGACAAACTTGGCATCCAAACGAGGACACTTGTCCGACTTATCCTTGATTTGTTCCTTCATGTCCATCATAAAGGCGAGCAAATCGGACAGGGCAGCCACTTTCTCAATCAGAGCATCCAACACCTTTTTGTCAACTCGGTCGGGGAACTGCTTGAACTCTTTGTTCATCTCGTCACACTTCGTCTTCTGTTCCCTGTAATACTCGACCGCCTCCTTGATGGAAGTGTCGGAGCCTTGAGGAACGAAAAGTTCGAGTATCGGAGCCATGGCAATCCAGTTGATGATAGGACGTATCTTGCGGTATTCGGGGCGGAAGTCGTGCCCCCACTCCGAGATACAGTGAGCCTCATCAATGGCAAAGAACGAGATGTTGACATGGCGAAGGAATTCCACGTTGCTCTCCTTGGTCAGAGACTCTGGTGCCACATACAGCATCTTAGTCTTGCCCGCCATGATGTCAGCCTTTGCCTGGTCGATATTGGCTTTGCTAAGTGATGAGTTGATGAAATGAGCCACACTATCCTCTTCGCTGATATGCTTGATGGCATCCACCTGATTCTTCATCAAGGCGATGAGCGGAGAAATAACAATCGCTGTACCCTCCATGAGCAAAGCAGGCAACTGGTAGCAAAGTGACTTGCCACCACCCGTCGGCATCAAGACAAACGTATCTTTGCGGTCAAGAAGATTCTGGATGATTGCCTCTTGGTCGCCTTTGAACGTGTCAAAGCCAAAATAATATTTCAGCGATTGCTGAAGGGTTGCCGGTTTTTTCATATAATGTTAGAGTGTACAGATAGGTGTGGTTACAATGCTTTTCAGCACAAAGTTATAAATCTGTTTTGTATTTTCAAAGAAAAAGAGGAAAAAGTATTGCAGAAACTGCAAATTTCTTCATTTTACTTGTCTTCAGTGCTTTCTTTTAGCACTGCCATGTTAGCACTCTCCACTTTCTTGCGTGCAAAGTCGAGGGTCACGACATATTGTTTCACGCCTGTAGATGGCACCTCAAACATCGGCTCCATCATGATGGTCTCAATGAGAGAACGTAAACCACGGGCACCCAGGTTGAACTCGATGGCTTTGTCCACCACATAATCCAACACTTCGTTCTCAAACGTCAGTTCCACCCCGTCAATCTCAAACATCTTGATGTACTGTTTCACGATGGAGTTCTTGGGCTCTGTCAGGATGGAGCGAAGTGCTTGGCGGTCAAGCGGTTCGAGATGGGTCAAGATGGGCAGACGGCCAATAATTTCGGGTATCAAGCCGAAAGACTTCAAGTCCATCGGAGCGATATACTGCATCATGTTCGACTTGTCTATCTTCGCCACGTTGCGAGCGGCATCGAAACCCACCACATGGGTGTTCAGACGCTGAGCAATGCGTTTCTCGATGCCATCGAATGCACCTCCACAGATGAAGAGGATGTTTCGGGTGTTCACCTGAATGAACTGCTGCTCGGGATGTTTACGCCCACCCTGTGGGGGCACATTGACAATGCTACCCTCCAGCAGTTTGAGCAATCCCTGCTGCACACCTTCGCCGCTCACGTCACGGGTGATGCTGGGGTTATCTCCCTTTCGGGCTATCTTGTCTATCTCATCGATGAAGACAATGCCTCGCTCTGCCTGTGCCACATCGCCATCGGCAGCCTGAAGCAGTCGAGCCAAAAGGCTTTCCACATCTTCACCCACATAACCAGCCTCAGTCAACACCGTGGCATCGACAATGGCAAAGGGCACCAGCAGCATCTTGGCAATGGTGCGTGCAAGCAATGTCTTGCCCGTACCCGTGCTGCCCACCATGATGATGTTGGACTTTTCAATCTCCACCTCATCTTCTGCCCCCGGATGATTCAGACGCTTATAGTGGTTGTACACAGCCACCGACAAGGCTATCTTTGCCGATTCCTGCCCAATCACATACTTGTCAAGATAGTCCTTGATATCTTTAGGCTTGGGCAGGTTGCTCAATGCGGTCGGCTGAGGCCGATGCACCTGGTTTTCTATTACGATATTATGAGCCTGTTCTGAACACTCCTCGCAAATGCAGCCTTCCAACCCTGTGATGAGAAGACCCACTTCATTTTCACTGCGTCCGCAGAACGAGCATTTTCTTAGTTTCGCCACTTCTTATCTTTCTATATATTATATAATATGTGTATTACACCTTTCTCACGAGCACTTCATCCACCATGCCGTATTCCTTGGCTTCTTCAGCCGTCATCCAGTAGTCGCGGTCGCTGTCTGCCCACACCTTGTCGAAGGGCTGATGGCTGTGGTCGCTGATGATGGTGTAGAGTTCCTTCTTCAACTTCTGAATCTCACGGGCAGTAATCTCAATGTCGCTTGCCTGCCCCTGTGCACCACCCATCGGCTGGTGAATCATGATGCGGCTGTGAGGCAACGCACTTCGTTTGCCCTCCTTGCCAGCCACGAGCAACACAGCAGCCATCGACGCCGCCATGCCCGTACAGATGGTCTGCACATCGCTGTTGATAAACTGCATGGTGTCGTAGATGCCCAGACCTGCATACACGCTGCCACCAGGAGAGTTGATGTAAATGCTGATGTCCTTTGCGCTGTCCACACTATCAAGATAGAGCATCTGTGCCTGCAGCACATTTGCCGTATAGTCGTTCACTTCCGTCCCGAGGAAGATGATTCTGTCCATCATCAAACGAGAGAAAACGTCAAGTTGGGTGACGTTCAGTTGTCGTTCTTCAAGGATGTAAGGGTTCAGATAACCTGCCTGTGCCTTTATCACATCGTCCAGCACCATGCTATTCATTCCCAAATGCTTAGTAGCATACTTCTGAAAATCGTTCATCATAAAAATGTCTATTATGTCGCTAAAAAATATGTTTTGAATTACAAAGGTATAAAAAAAGTGGTAAGAACAAAAATTCTCACCACTTTTTTTATGTTTTTTATATTTTTTACTCAAAGGACTTGTTGAACTCTTCTGCACTGACAGTCTTCTCGTTCAGCGTCACCTTCTCTTTCAGAGCGGCACCCAACTTCACCTCGATGCAACGGTCGATGAGGTTGTCCACCGTCTCACGCTTCTTCAGCATCTCGGTGACAGAGTTCTCGAGGTATTCGTCTGGAATGTTCAACATGCCATACTGAGCGAACTGCATACGAGTCACCTCCTTTGCCATGTTCTTCACATCCCCGTCGTCCACCTTCACCTCGTTCTGTTCCACGAGTTGCTCCTTGATGAGATGCCAAGTCAGTTCCTCGATGCTCTTGTCATACTGAGCATCCACCTTCTCCTGATCGCCGTTGGCGTTGGCAAGGAGAATCTTCTTCAGTTTCTCATCGGGGAACTCAAGTTTGCCAATCTTCTCTGTTGCATACTTGCGAACATCGAGGATGAACTTATAGTCGCTGTCCTTCTTGAACTGGTTAGCAATCAGTTCCTTCACCTTGGCACGGAACTCTTCCTCGCTCTTCACCTCACCGCCAGGGAACACGGTGTCGAACAATTCCTGATTGAATGGGCCTGGCACGAAACGAGTAATCTCCGTAATCTGGAAGTTGAACTCGCCCTTGTGGTTCAAGGCATCCTCCTTCTCCACCTTCAGGAGAGAGGTCAACTCTGCCTCATTGTTGTCGTATGCCACCGATGGGTTGAAAGTCACAATGTCGTTAGCCTTCACGCCATCGAAGAGTTTCTTCTGGTCTTCGTTCCTGAAGTACTTAGGCAGCATCACCACACCTTCAGCCGATACAGGGTTCTCCACATCGAGTTCTGTGATGACACCCTTCACCATGTCGTTGTCCTCGTAAGAGTCAACCTTCTGGTAACTGCCACCACGCTGGCGGTACATGTCCACCTGATTGTTCACCATCTCATCCGTCACGTCCACGTTGTAGTAGTCAATCTTGTCCTTCTTGCCCAGTTCCACCTTGAACTCAGGAGCGATGGCCAAGTCGAACTTGAATGTAAAGGTTTCACCCTCCTTCAGTTCCACCTTGTTGTTATCCTCTGTTGGCAGCGGCTCGCCCAGCATGTTGATTTTGTTCTCGCGGATGTAGCCAAACAGCCCGTCCTGCAACAATTTGTTCACCTCTTCAGCCAAGATAGAAACGCCAAACTGCTTCTTAATCAAGCCAACAGGCACCATGCCTGGACGGAAACCTGGCATATTCATTTTCTTCTTTGCATCCTTGATCGCCTTCTCATACTTCTCCGTATAGTCGGCAGGTTCCACCACGGCTGTAATCACCGCATTCACCTTGTCAATGTTCTCTACTGAAATATTCATATTTTTAATCCTTAATTTATAATTTTCACATCAATAGTTGGCAACTGACCCTTCTTCATCAGTCGCCAAACATCCAAAATCGGCTGCAAAGGTACGAATAAGTGAGTGAAAAAACAAATTTATTTAAGTTTTTCCGAACGAAAGTACCTTCGGCGAAGCCAAAGTTAAGACTTTTTATCCGATTGACCAATTTTGCAGTCAACTAAATGCCATTTTCACAAAAAGTTCTTTGTTGCCATCTTGACGGAAACCACTGCTAAGTGGAACACCCCACGGGACCCCCAAAGGGATGACGGACAGTTTGTGTGCCTTCTGGCAGATAACTCCGTCGCCCCTTCCCGTCTTGGCTGCCATGTCAATTTCGTCTTGGCAAAAACGGCACGCAGGAAGCACCGAAAGTGGTCTGAGTCAGACCGCCTCGGTGGTGTGACTCAGACCACTCGGGCGGTGTGAGTCACACCACTT
>CALAVF010000325.1 GCA_937892315.1 uncultured Prevotellaceae bacterium
CCAGTGCGAGGCCGACCAGAAGAACACCGTCCTCAACGACGAACTTGCTCCGATGTCGTTCCGCCTCTACAAGATCAAGAAGTAAATACCGCTACAGATAACTTTATCCCCGAATTGTTTGGCAGTTCGGGGATAATTTTTTACACAAAAGGGACGGTTCTTTTGGGTCAGAAGAATGCTTTTACTTGCACTCGCCGTCTCCATAGACGTAGGCGAAGGCACCGCTCTGGTAGTCGAAGACCTCCTCGGGCTTGAAGAAGCGGGCCACCTCGATGGCGGCATTCTCCACGGAGTCGGAGGCGTGGACGATGTTCTGCTGGTTGCTCACGGAGTAGTCACCACGGATGGTACCAGGAGCAGCCTTACGCGAGTTGGTGCTACCCGTCATGGAACGGACAGTTTCAACAGCGTCAACGCCCTCATAGCAACAGCATACAACTGGAGATGCCATCATGGAATTTTTGATACGCTGGAAGAACGGCTTGCCTGCCAGGTGAGAGTAGTGCTCGTTGAGCAATTCATCCGTAAGTTGCATCATTTTCATGCCTGCAAGACGCAAGCCTTTACGCTCAAAACGTGCAGTTACTTCGCCAACCAGTGCACGCTGCACTGCTCCAGGCTTCAATATTACAAGAGTTTTCTCCATTTGTAAGTTAGTTTATCTCCGTTATTCAAGTTCGCCATATCTGCCCACTTTTTATCAGCAGAACGAACCGATAATTCAATTCTCGTTACAAAGGTAAGGAATATTTTCGGGTCTGACAAGTAACTGAATGATAAATTACGGATTTTTCACAAATCGAGACATTTTTTCACTTCAGCCTCAACGGTTGTCAACTTCTCTTTGCAATATTCCACCAAAGTTTTCGCTTCCTTCAGATTCTTGGCAAGAGAGTCAATATCCATCTCTCCGCTTTCAATTTTTTCCACAATCTGTTCAAGACGTTTCATCGCCTTCTCGTAGGTCATTTCTTTTTCCATGTCACTGTTGATTTTAGAGTTCCTGACGCCAAAGTCGTCACCATTTCATCACCTTCCTGCACATCATCCGCATTTCTGACCGCCTTTCCGCCAATGCGGGTAATGCTGAATCCCAGTCGCAAAATCCGCTCCGGGCTTGCACTATCCAATTTGTTTTCAATCAGTTCCACACGCTGCTGTGCCCGTCTCAGCACTTGGGGCGAGTACAGCAAGAGCCGCTTTTCCAGCATCGCCACCCCACCCTTTTCCTGTTCGATGCGTTGCAGGCTTTGATGACGGGCAGCCGACGCCAACTGATGCAGACGCACCTCCTCCTTCGCCTTGGCCGAGGCAAAAAGCATCGGAATCTTGCCTGCCAGCAGTTTCAGACGGGCCGATTCACTCAGCAGCCAATCGCCCACCATATCCGTCAACTGTGCCGCCAATCCCTCCAGCATGTCCAGTTCCGCCTCTTGATGATGAATCAGCAATTCTGCCGCCGCCGTCGGAGTCTTCACACGGATGTGAGAGATGAGGTCCAACACCGTATCGTCGCGTTCATGCCCAATGCCCGTGATGATGGGCAAAGGGAATTGTGCCACATTTTCAGCCAGTTCCAGCGAGTCAAAGCCGCTGAGGTCGGAAGTCGCCCCACCCCCTCGGATGATGACCACCACATCCCACTCGTCCATCCGCGCCGCAATGCGGTTCAGAGCCGCAATCACGCTCTTCTCCACATCATTGCCCTGCATCGTGGCTTGAAACAGTTCCGTCTTGAACGCCAGACCTCGCTGATTACTGTGCAACTGATGGCAAAAGTCGCCATAGCCAGCCGCCGTTGCCGACGAAATGACGGCGATGCGTTGCAGCAGCCGAGGCAAAGGCAATTCCTTGTTCATGGTGTCCACACCCTCCTCTCGCAACTGGCGAAGAATCTCCTGCCGACGCTTGGCAATGTCGCCCAACGTATAAGTCGGGTCAATGTCCGTCACATTGAGCGAATAGCCATACAATTCATGGAAAGTCACCTGCACCCTCACCAGCACCTGCATCCCAGCCGAAAGCGTCTGACCCGTCGTCTGTTCAAACATCGGCTTCAGCAGCAGCCACCTGTTCGCCCACACCTGTGCCCGTGCCTTTGCCACAATGCCATTGCCTCGGCTGTCCTTCTGTACAAACTCCATGTAGCAGTGACGGTTCACGTGCAACTCACTGATTTCCGCACGAATCCAGTATTCCTCATCCAGTGTCAGTTCCAGTGTCTGTCTCACCAGATTGTTCAGTTCATATAGTGTCAGAGCGTTCATATCTTCGGTCGTTTTCCGTTCAGCACATGCAGGAAATTGTCAAAATCGCGGTCGATATGGCTCAATTCGTAAGGTTCCACATTCAGCGAAAACCGTGCAGGCAGGTCGTCCAGCCCGAAATACGCCTTGATGAGACTCACCGCATTAAACGCCATATCGTGATGCCGTTTCACCATTGCCATGCAGCACCTCCTCGCAATCACCTTATCTTCCACCAGTTTCAGCGTCTTGAATATCAAGTAATAAGACAAGGGAGAATCCACCTTCAGCAGCATCGAGAGCCGCGTCACCTCATTTTCCACATGAAATGCTGCAAACATCCCTTCCACCTGACTTTCCGTCTTCAACTTGGGCAGCATCATGTTACACAACTTCACAATCGCCCCCTCATCCGCCTCTTTCAAGTGTTCGTACAGCCTCCCCACATGCTCACACGTCCAATTCAGCGTTCCATCCTTTGCCAGATGCTCCACAGCCACGACACCGCTCAAGAACGCAGCCCGTTTAAATATAATAATGTGTAACAGCGTTTCCCAAAACACATCATTCGCCAACGCCACCAACACCTCTTCCCTCATCACACGCTCCATCCGCCTGAACTCCATATTGCTCAGGCTTCTCAACACACGCTCCATGCCCATCCAGTCACGAGCATCAATGCATCGCACCATCCACTCCTTGTTTGTCATAATCCGTCAACGCCTGCCCGTGCAGATTCAGTCCTTTGCGAGAGGCTAAGCCTTCTCCTGCTCATCAAACTGCTTATGCATCAGTCGGTTGTCAGCCTCCAAGAGCCGCTTCATGTGACGGTTCACATACACCGCCATGAGGATAAACAGAACCACGAATACCACCGTGGCAAGCAACATATAGAGAACGCCCAACTCGAACGTCAGCAAAGCACAGTCAAACAAGCCGTGCAGCAACGTCGGCACAAGCAGAGAGCACAACAGCATCAGGCGGCGATGGCGACGAGGTCCATACACCGACAGGGAGTAATAATAGCCCATGAAGACCGCAAAGAAGAAGTGTCCTGGCACACTGATGAGTGCCCGAGCCGCACCAAGCATTGCCAAGTTCGACACATCCGTCATCAGGTAGCCGATATTCTCCAGCCCGGCAAAGCCCATGCCGATGCAAGCGGCATACACGATGCCGTCCATCCGCTCGTCAAAATGCGGATTGTGACGCACCAGCAGCCAGAAGAACAGGAACTTCATCGCCTCTTCCGTCAAGGCAATCACCACAAAACTATAGTAAATCGACGTGCCCAACTCGCCCAGATAGCACTCAGGCCAAAAAGCCTCAATCAAAGCGGCTGGCACACACGCCATCGCACCATACCAGAACGACTTCAATATCCACGAAATCGGTTCATGCTGGTACTTGTCCTTCCAATAGATGAAAGCAACCAGCAGCAGAGCGGGCAAGATGCCAGAGAGGATTGCAAGAAAATACAACATTAGGCTTTCTTAGGTTTGATTTGTCTGAACACGAGCCAACACAACGACAAGAAGGCAAGACCAATCAGGACATAGCCAAACGGCGTCACCGCACCATTCGCAATGATGGCAGTCTTCAGCGATGTCATGATGCCCTTGACCGAAGGGGAAGCGCCCACATACTTGTTATTATCCCAGTTGCCAGCCAGTTCCGTGCCGCCAGCCGTGGTGTAAACGCCATAGCCATGACGACGGTCGTTGTGGAAATTGCCCACATAGACAGAACCGTTCTTCGAGGTGTACTTGCCCTCACCCTCAAACTTCGAGAGCACAAAACTACCCTCGTAGGTGGCACCATTGGCAAAGGTATAGACACCCTCACCCTCTTTCTCGCCGTTCACCCAGTTGCCCACATAAACGTCACCATTCTCATACTTATAGGTACCCATGCCGTTGCGTTCGTTATGCACATAATGCCCCGTGTACTCGTCGCCACAGGCAGCCACAAACGTGCCCTCACCCGTGCGGTCATCATCCACCCAGTCACCCTCATACGTGTCGCCGTTCGACCACTTCAGTTTTCCCTTCCCGTTACGCTTGCCAGCCTTCCAGTTGCCTTCGTATAGGTTATTCTTCTCCGCATAGTAGGCAGTGCCTTCGCCCTCCTGCTTGCCATCCTTGAAGTAGCCCTGATAGACATCGCCATCAGCCCATTTGTAGATGCCAAAACCATCGATTTTGCCATCCTTGAAACTACCCTCATAGACATCGCCGTTATCCCAAGTGTAAACGCCCTGTCCATGAATCACACCTTTCTTCTTCTGGCCCTTATAGGTACCAGCATTCCTTTTGTCTGCCAATGACTTGACAGCGGGAGAGGCATCCTGGGCAGATGCGATACCTGCCATCAAGAAGAATGCCAACATCAAAATACCAAACTTTTTCAATGTCAAATTAGTTTTTAATGTAAAAGAATAAGAAATAAGTAGTTACAAAATTTTTCCGTTGCAAAAATATCGAGTTTTCCCCACCCCACAAAATCTTTCCCCCTAAAAACGCACTTTTCCCCCGAATATTTACCAATTCCTGCTCCTTTTGTCTTCAAGAGCCTCCAAAACCGCCCTCCAAACACATCACTCCCCGACATTGCCCCGTCGATAGTATTCATTGACTACGCCAAACGAAGGGGGCACCACGATAAACTTCTATGACTATCCGCTATCGTACCCCCAGTAACCCCTGTCGAGTTGACAGAGCACAGACAGGCGGTATGCCTATGTGCCTATAGCCCGACAAGATTTTCGCCACTACGGGCAGGAGACGTTCGCCCTGTCGGGCTTGGGAAGGGACAGCCTTCGGGCTACAGTCACCCCACCCCATCGGGCAGGAGGCTGTACGGGCATACGGAGTTCTATCGGACAGGGATTTACATAGCCATATCGGTTTTTTGTCTCTTGTCTCTTTGGTTTTTTTTCGTTTAGATCGGAAGAGCACACGTCTGA
>CALAVF010000326.1 GCA_937892315.1 uncultured Prevotellaceae bacterium
ATCGGGAGGGTGGACGGATGCCGACGGCAACCCTGTGAACGAGCGTGACATGCTGAAAATCCCTGTGGTGAACGCAGAGGAGTGCATCGGATGCGGCACGTGCGAAAACCTCTGCCCTGCCCGTCCGTTCAGTGCCATTTATGTGGAAGGGCACGAAGTGCACAAGGAGGTGTGAAAGGGATGAAGGATGAAAAGTAAAAGTGAAAAATGAAAAGTGAAAAATTTGCTACCGCAATAAGTGAAGAGTGAAGAATCTATGAAAGAGATGAATAGAAGAGACTTTCTCAAGATAGGAGGCACGGCAACGGCTGCTGCCGCCCTTGCCGCATGTGTCGGCAAGACCAACAGCGAACTTGGCGACATCGACCCGCTGGGACACCACACGGGCGAGATTCCGACGGACAAGATGACCTGTCGCACCAACCCCAAGACGGGGGACAAGGTGAGCATCCTCGGCTACGGCATGATGCGACTGCCGAACAAGCCCATGAGCAACAGTGCCCGTACTGCCGACAAGCCTCAGGAAGAGGAGATTGACCAAGAGCAGGTGAACCGACTCGTGAAGTTTGCCCTCGACCACGGGGTCAACTACTTCGACACCAGCCCTGCCTATTGCCGTGGACACTCGGAGGAATCGACTGGCATCGCCCTGAAGACATCGGGGTATGACCGCTCAAAATATTTCATCGCCACCAAACTGAGCAACTTCGCCCCTCAGCAGCAGACACGCGAGGAGGGGGTGAAGATGTTTCGCAACTCGCTCAAATACTTACAGACAGACTATATCGACTACCTGCTGCTGCATTCGGTAGGTGGCGGCGGACTTGAGACCTTCAATCTGCGTTTCCTCAACAACGGCATGCTCGACTACCTGCTGGAACAACGCGAGCGAGGCATCATCCGCAACCTCGGCTTTTCCTACCACGGCGATGTGGCGGTGTTTGACTATCTGCTGGAGAACCACGACAAGTACAAGTGGGACTTCGTGCAGATTCAGATGAATTATGTGGACTGGAGTTGGTCGAAGGAGTCGGGTGTCCACAATGCCGGTGCCAAGTATCTGTATGAAGAACTGGAGAAGCGGGGCATTCCTGCCGTCATCATGGAGCCGCTGCTGGGTGGCAGACTTTCGAAGATGCCCGACCACATCGTTGCGACGCTGAAACAGCAGAGCCCTGAG
>CALAVF010000327.1 GCA_937892315.1 uncultured Prevotellaceae bacterium
ATATATTATATATAAATTAATTAAAGGGGTCAGACAGTCAAAAATTCGGTAGAAAGTCACAAAAGGACAAAAAGACAAAAGGACACTTTGGAACGAGAGCGACAACATGACTTTGGGACGAGAGCGATAACATGTTTGCCATCCGCCCGATGATGGGGGTATATGACTACCCGACGGATGTGGCAACTCCTGCCTGATGCCTATGACCCTCTCCTGCCCGACAGGTGGGTTGTGTTGTGGAAAAGGAGGGGGTACAGGTGCAAGATGAGCGGAAGGACGGGCATGAGGAGATGCAGGGTAGGGGAGTATGGGATGGTTGTTGGGAATTGAAAAACGGCTTCTTGCGAGGTGTTGTTTTGAGGTGGAAGTCTGCAAGTCGATGAGTTTTTTGTGAAATATCTGGACATAAAGGAGTACGAATTTAGAAAAAAGTTGTACCTTTGCCATGTATTAACGAACAACTGATTGTATTTTACCTATATGATATCCATGAAGCAATTTATCTCGCTTTTGTTTTTCGTTGCTTTATCTTTTGTATATTCGCCACGTCTTCATGCTCAGGTGACGCGTCTGTACACCACTCAGCAAGGGCTGAAAACAAACAACTGCCATAGCATCGAGATTGATTCGAGGGGGTTGGTGTGGGTGTCGGGCTCCGACATGTTGGGGCTGTTTGACGGCACTCGCTTCCAGTACCTGCCCAACACGTCGGAGGATGGACACAAGTTGTTCCAGACGGCGTATGGTGTGACGGAGGTGGCAGAGGAACAATACTGGGTGTATTCTTCACACGGACTTTTCCAGTTGGATGCTCGCAACATGGTGTTCAATCGCATCTCGCTGGGCGAGAGTGAGGACAGCGTGTATGGATATGCGACTAATGCCGTGATTGACTATCCGAAGAAGGACTGCAAGATGGTCACGACGGATGGTTACGGCTCGTTTGTGCTGAACGGCAAGACGCTGGAGGTGGACGAGAAACTCTCGGCAAGGCTGAACGAGATGATTGGCGACCTCTTTGTGGAGAATCCTCTGATTGACAGACAGCAGCAGTTGTGGGCTGCCACGAAGGGCACACCGCTGGTGTGTCTCGACCTGAAGACGTTCAAACGCCGCACGCTCAACTATACCCCCCAGGCGGCTGCCATCATGGGACGAAGCAAGGTGACGGCACTGCTGGAGGCTCCGTTGGGTATGCTGATAGGTACGAGTCATGGCATTCTCATCTACGATGTCAAGCAGAATCTGGTGCGTGAAATGACCATCGGAACCGCCGACCTGTTCATCAGTTCCATCATCCGCACTCGCAATGAGCGTACACTGGTGGGTACCGACGGCAGGGGCATCTGGGAATACAAGAAGAATGAGGCGGGAGAAACGACGTTTGTGCCTCTGAGCGGGCAGACGGCAGAATTTGACATCACCTTCGGAAAGGTGATGGACATGGAGGAAGACCAGGAGGGCAATGTGGTTGCCATCTTTTTGCAAAAAGGCTTGGCTGTGATTCCTCCACAGGAGGATTGTTTCCACTATCATGCCATCACGCCCCTTGCCAACGAGAAGAATGCGACGTGTGTCACATCGATGGCGATTGACCAGCACGAGAACTATTGGGTGGCAACAGACGGGTGTGGCATCTTCACCACCAACGGGATGCATCTTGCCACGGCACATCCTCTCAACGATGGACTTCGTTCGCTTCTGATTCAGGATGTGAAGATTGACAAGCACGGCACTGTGTGGGCTGGCAGTTTCGGTGGTGGTGTGCAGTATCTGGAGAATGGCAGATGGACAGACGGATGGCTGGGCGAGTTGAGTCAGGAACTGGTCATGACGATGTTTTATGATGCTAAGGAAGACCAGATGCTGGTGGGCACGAACGGCAATGGCATCTATTGCCTCGACATTCCTCGTCAGAAGGTGCAGAAGGTGGAACTTCCTTTTGCTTATAACCCTTGGATGTGTGGACTGCTGAAAGACTCGGAGGGCACCTTGTGGGTGGCCACCAGCAATGGCCTTGTCTATTATGACAGCAAGACGAAAAAGCATGGCTCTGTGACGCTGAACGGCGAGAGAATCAGCAATGCCAACGCCTTGCAGCAAGATGGGGACGACATCCTCATCGCTTGTGACGCGGGGTTGCTCATCTACCACAAGAAGACTGGCGAGCAGGAACTGATTGCCAAGGGAGTGGGGCTTTCGTGTGAAGACATCCGCTCCATCACCCTCGACAAGAACACCATCTGGCTTGCCACACGCACCAACATCGCCTCTGTCGATAAGAAGACCCACGAGGTACGCAACTACTCTTCCTTTAGCGGCTATCAGATTGGTGAGTTCCATCGCAACTCGTTTGTCAAGCCAGGGCACGGCTATATCCTGTTTGGTGGCGACAACGGCATCATCTGCTTCCAGCCACAACTCATCAGCAATCGTAACAAGGAGGTGAAGACCGTTTACTTCACCATTTTCAACACACCCTTCCATACGGAACATCTCGATGCCAACATCTTCTATGCCAAGCAGATAGAACTGAACCACGACAACTCTTCCTTCACCATCAGTTTCTCTGCCGTGGAGTTGGGCGACCCCGAGCGCATTCACTATGACTACCTGCTGGAAGGGCTTGACCAGCATTGGCGAGTTGACGCACCGTCACCCTCTGCCACTTACTCTTCCTTGCCTCCGGGCGACTACACCCTTCGTGTGCGTGCCTACCTGGAGGACAATCCCGACAAATATGCCGAGAGCAGCATCCGCATCAGCGTGGCAGCCCCTTGGTATGCCAGCCCTTGGGCATTCATCTTCTACACTCTCATCCTGCTCGGCATCGCCTACTACATCTATCAGCAAATCCAGAACCGCAAGCGGCAGAAGGAGCAGTTGAGGCAGTCGGCAGAGCAAGACCGCATGAAGGAAGCCAAGTTGAAACTCTTCACTTCCATCACCCACGAACTCCGTTCACCCCTCACCATGATTGAGTCGCCGCTGAAGCAATTGATGCTCCAAGACCCCGACGAGGAGCATCAGAACCTGTACGGCGTGATGAGGAGAAACTGTGACCGATTGTTGGACATCGTGAAGCAAATCACCGACATCCGCAAGATTGACGCGGGTCAGTTGACGTTGCACATGCAGGAGTGTGACTATGTGGAGTATAGCGACCAAGTGTTTGAGCAGTTCAAAGGCATCGCCACGGTGAAGAACATCACTTTCGACATCGAGCACAACGAAGCCGAATTGCTCATGATGATGGACACGACCCACTTCGAGAAAATCATCACCAACATCCTCAGCAACGCCTTCAAGTTCACGCCCGAAGAGGGCAAGATTGTGGCAAGCAGCGGGCTGGTGGGCAACCATGTCGAACTGCGGTTCTACAACAGCGGATCCCACTTCAACGAAGAAGACCTTTCCCACTTGTGGGAACGCTTCTATCAGGGCAGTGCAGGCGACGGCGGAGCAGCAGGGTCGGGCATCGGCTTGAACCTCGTCTATGAGTTGACCAAACTTCACCACGGCACCATCGAGGCGAGGAACGTAGAGCCAGAGGGCGTGGAGTTCATCCTCCGCTTCCCCTACTACAACCTGCCCACCTCGCAAGTGCTCAAGTCTGCTGCCAGCAGCAAGCCGACCATCTTGCTGGTTGACGACGACCAAGAGATGATTAACTACATTGGCAAGCAACTGGAGCGGGACTTCAACGTCATTGCCGCCTTCTCTGGCAACACGGGCTGGAAGAAAGTCATGTCGCAACGTCCCGACGTGGTGGTCACCGACTATCGAATGCCCGACGGAAACGGCATGGAGTTGTGCCAGTTCATCAAGTCCAACCCCGAGACGGAGAACATCCCCATCGTCATGCTCACTGGCGAAGGCGACGAGATGCTGCAGTTGCACAGTCTCAACACGCAGGTTGACCACTATCTCGAAAAGCCCGTCAACGTGATGATGCTGCGTTCAGCCATCAGTCAGGTGCTCCGAGTCAGAGAGAGTCTGTGGAACAAGGCACGCCGCACCGAGATTGCGGGCGAGATGCCTATCCCTGTTATGGAGAACGCCGACGACAAACTCTTCAGTCGAGTGAACGAGACAATCAAGAAGCACCTCGACGACAGCGAGTTCTCCGTGCAGCAACTCAGCGACGAAGTGGGCATCAGCCGTGTACACCTCAACCGCAAGATGAAGGAACGCTACGGCGTGTCGCCCAACATATTCATCAAGTCCTTCCGACTCAAGCAGGCTGCCTACTTGCTGATACACAACAATGTGAATGTCAGTGAGGTGGCATACAAAGTGGGCTTCTCCAGCCATTCCTACTTCACCACCTCCTTCCACGACTACTTCGGCATGTCGCCCAAAGAGTTTGTCATCTATTACTCAGAGGAAGAACACAAAGAAGCATTAGCAAAACTATTGGAGTAGTTAAAATGATTACATTTTCACGCTGACCGCTTTTCCTGCGTATGTGATGGTCCGTTCGCCACCATTCGTCACCTTCACACGGAACGTGCGGCTCTGTGGCATACCTTCGAACGTGCCTTCACGCTTGCCGATGGTCAGCGTCCTTGCCTTCTCGTTCCAAGTCAGACGGATGGTGCTGTACTTGCCCTGTTCATAGTTGTAGTTGTCACCCTCGTCTTCGTAGAGCGTGAACTCGCCGTTGGCACCAGGATACACCACCAGTTCCAGATTGTCATACTTGTTTTCGTTGGCATACTGCACATCAGGACCCAGTGGCAGAATGCTGCCAGCCTTTACAAACAGCGGCGAGTGTCCCAGTGGAATCTCCGTCATCAGGTTCTGACCACCCTCATACGTCTTTCCGTTCCAGAAGTCCACCCACTTCGTGCCAGCAGGCAGATACACCTCATACGGCTTTTTCTCCGTCCAGTCCACCGTCGGATAGCCGCCACTCTCCTTGCTCTCCTGCTTGTTCCAGCCGCTCATCTCGTCCGTCTTCACAATCTTCTCTTCCGTATAGAGCGGATGCAGCACAGGGCACACCAACACGCTCCTTCCGAACATATATTCCTTACCGTTGTCCCACGTGTTCCTGTCCTCCTTGAAGTCCATCATCAGTGCCCTCATGAACGAATCGTCATTCTTGCTCACCTGCCATGCCGTGCTGTAGATGTAAGGCAAGAACTTGTAACGCAACTTCACGGCATCCACCAGTGCGTCATACACAGGCTCGCCCTCCTTGCCGTACTCATACAGTTCGCGATACACATCCGTGCCGTGGCTACGCATCATTGGCATGAACGCACCCATCTGCATCCATCTCACATACAGTTCCTGATACTGCGGATTCTTCACCGCCGAGTTCCAGCCCTGTGTGTTATACGCTCCCGCAAAGAAGCCGCCGATATCGCAATTCACGTTCGGATTCGCCGTCAGCGTATAGTTCAGACAGATAGGCACCTGCTTTCTGAAACTATCCCACGACGAGCCGATGTCGCCGCTCCATGTCTGGGCACCCGTGCGTTGCTGACCTGCAAAGTAACTTCTTGTGAAGATATACACACGCTTGTCCTTGTCTGCCGCACGTTGGTGGTCATACACACCCTCCACCGCCTTCAGCGGGAACAGGTTGCGAACACTCCTCCAACTGCCCACCGAAGTCCGCTCGTCCAGGTCGCTTTCCTTAAAGTTCACATGGTCGGGGTCGGTCGAATCCATCCACCAGGCATCAATGCCCATCCCGTGCAGACGAGTCAAGTTCTGCCAGTAGATGTCGCGAGCCTCCTTGCTGTACACGTCGTAGCACCTCACGCCGCTCGGATAGTCAGCCCTCGGAGGCCACTGCGACAGACCGCTCTGAGGCCACGTCTCGAAGTGGAACAGCAGCCCCTTCTCCTGCAACTCGCGGAACGCCTTCGTCTCGGGTCCAAACGACGACCAGATGCTGATGCTCATATGTACGTTCCTCTTGTGCACCTCGTCAATCATCTGCTGAGCACGGGGAAAGTCATCGCTGATGAACTCCATCGCATTCCACGTGTAGTTCGATCCCCAGTACTGCCAGTCCTGCACGATGCCATCCAGCGGCACCCTCAGTTCTCGGTACTTCCTCACCACCTCCAGCAGTTCCTCCTGGCTCTTGTACCGCTCCCGGCTCTGGTGGAAACCATACGTCCACATCGGCACCATCGGCACCCGTCCCGACAGCCATCTCATCTGGGCAATCACCCCGTCTGCAGAGCCGCCATACATGAAGAAGTAGTCCACCTTCGTGCCCACCTCGCTCTCCAGTTCCAGCACCTCCCCGTCGTCAATCCGCGTGGGAGAATAGTTGTCCCAATACACGCCATATCCCTTGATGCTCTGCCACACGTTGGCAAAGTCCTCCAGATTCGACTGCATCATCCTTCTGTGCTCCCCCCGCTGGCTCATCTTCCCGTTCTGCAACAAGCCCAAGCCATAAATCGGCTCATCCTTCTCCACGGCAAAGCCCTGCTTCACCCTGTAGGCACCCCTGTCGATGCCCTCCGCAATCGGGGTGAACACACATTCGCCCTCCTTCAGCAGCACCTGCCCCTTCGGGTCGGCAAACGTCACCCGTCCGTTCTCCACCGTCACCGTCAGCGCCGCCGACTTGTACGTTTTCTTTCCGTTCGCCTCACTTTCTGTCACCTTCACCTTCTGCGGCACAGCCGTCACCACTTCACTCGTCGCGGTCGAGGGAGCCTTTTCCCTCACCACGTGTACGATACTCGGAGTGTAAAACTCCACCTTCTGAGCCTTCACGCCGCCCACGGCAGCCAAAGCCATCCATAACAAAAAACTTTTCTTCATGTCGATTTAGGTTTTAATGAAAAAATCCGCTGCAAAGGTAATGCATTTCAGTTTTCTCCTCATAAGAAGCCATAAGATGCCACAAAGATACGATGAAACGAGCACAATACAAAATAAATCGGAAATTATTTTTGGGGAGGATAGGTGCCGTCCTTCGTTTCGGTCTTTCAGCGGATGAGCACCTTGCGGTGGCGGTAGATGTAGATGCCGTGTGCGGGATGGGTGACGGGGCGGCCGGTGAGGTCGTAGAAGACCCCTCCGTCTCCCCCGTTGAGGGGAGAGAAGGAATCTTCATTCTTCACGCTTAATACTTCATTTATAGAAGAGGTTTCGCCATCGAGGGAGAGGAAGACGTCGCTGAAATAGACGGCACTGTTGCCAGAGGTCTGTATGCCGACGAGGTAGATGTGGGAGGGGTCGATGGGTGTGCCGTCGGGGGTCTGCATGTCGTGAAGGTCGATGCGGGCGAGTTTGGAGCCTCCCATCTCGTAGGTGTAGCAGGGGTTGAGGTAGTCGTCGGTGTCGTAGATGCGGACGACGGGCTTGCAGGTGGCTGCTCGCATGAGTTTGACGACCAGATAGTTGTAGGGCGAGAGGTCGATGCCGTGGGGGTATCGCCAGCCGCCGAAGTTGCCCTCTTGCTTGCCTGTGAAGGAGAGGAGGCTGCCTGTCTGCTTCAATTCGCCCTGAAGGTACAACGAGGGATTGAACGCCTCAGGGCTTAACGGAAAAGGGTTGTTGGTGGGGTCGAAACTGAGGGTGGCGGTAGTGCCGAGAAGTTTCAGCATGGTCTCGGCATAGCGTTTACCTATCATGCGGTAGCCCTCGGCGGTGAAGTGAAGCCCGTCGGCTGCACCGGGGCAGTCGGCGGAGGAGATGACGTGGGCGTTGGGGATGACGGCGGGAGTGTTGGCAATGACGGCGTTATGTCCCCAGCAGACGCCGCCCATCTTCTGGGAGAGGAGTTCGCCGATGAGCAGCGGGGTCTCTTCTTCCTTCAGCCCGAGGTCGTTCAGCATACGGGTATAGACTCGCTTCACTTTGACTGGCCAGTCGGGCTGGGTGTTGTTGGAGCAGCCTTGATGGAGCAGGATGCCCTTGATGACTCCTGACTGCTGTGCCTTCTTGGCGAGGTTGATGAGGGTGCGGTAGGGGTTGTTGTCGTACTCCTTGCAGTAGCCTTGCAGCCAGCCTGCGGCGTTGGAGATGTAGTCGGCACACAGGTCTTCGTCGAAGAGTTCGATGGCACAGCCGCCCACGGCTACGTTGATGATGCCGACGGAGATGCTGTCGGGCAGGTTCTCCACCATGGTGCGGCCGAAGTAGTCGGCGGGGGTGAGTCCTGTCCAGTCGCGGCAGAGCGGAGGGTAGGCTGTGTACCACTTGCCCTTCTCGCGTGAAGAGGTGGGCATGTTGACGGCTGCCATCATCTTGAAGCGGGGGTCGATGCCTGTGCGGTCTTGTGCCTCTATCTTTGCGTTGCCCTCCATGTTCGACTGGCCGAAGCAGAGGTAGATGTGGAAGTTGGGGTTGAAGCCTGTGGGCTGGTCGATGTCGCCTCCTTCAGTTTTTTTTTCAATGGTTGCGGCTGCGCGCTCAAAGACGGCGATGTAGGCCGAGAGTTTGGCTGTGGCTTTGCTCATGGCTGTCTCGGTTGTCACTTTTTCGGGGGCGTAGGTGTCGAGTGCGCGTTTCAGGGTGGTATAGACGGCACGCGAGGTCATTTCTGGTGTGTCTTTCCATTCCTCGATGAGGTTTTTGGCTTTGTTGTAGGTGGCCTCATCGACGAAACCAACCGGCTCGAAAATCAGGCGCGGGGTCGGCTGTTCCGGGTCGAACTTGATCTTGGTGAGCACGCCCTGATAGGTGATTTCAACGGTGTAGAAGTCGCCCTTCTGGGCTTTGAAGTCGAACTCGATGGCACCCTCAAGCCAGTCGGTGGTGGCATCGGTGTCCGAGGCGGTGCCGGCGGCGGTGGCGGTGCCGGATACGATGCCGTAGCCGCTCACGGCAGAGTAAGCCGTGGTGGGGTCGACGAGGGTGTAGCCCTCAGCCAGTGCGTCGTCGTCAGCGAGTCCGAAGTCGAACTTCATGCCGTGCACCGTCACACGGAC